>CAZGCP010000122.1:0-1529 GCA_964524525.1 Candidatus Woesearchaeota archaeon | reverse complement strand
CCTGTACGTGTTGAAAATACAACAAATACTTTTCCTCCATATTTTTCTTCAAAATTCTGAAAACTAGCACTCATTCTTTCCGTTATGTTGTAATTTCCAAAATTTGAATTTGCAGTTATCGGCTTAATCTGAATACCGAATGCCTTATTACCGACTTTACCAATGTAATCTATGTCTCCAGCATGGTCTAATTCTGAATCACTTTCTTCAAATTCAACTTCGGGGAAGGATTTCGCTAGACCATCGTTTACTACAGATTTTTCAAGAAGAAAGCCATCATAAGTTCTCACAATAATAACTTCATAAATATAATCTTTGCAGTCTTGTAATGATAAATCTTGAAAGGCTGCTGTCCATTCTGGAATTACTACTTCAGTGATTTTTGCATATAACCTTTCACCTAACTCATCTAATGTTTCACGAGTAATTTTTACTTTATCTTTTTTCTTTGTATATGCATTCTCGAAATAAAATTGTTCCCATTCCTCAAATGCATTTGGTTGACATTCTCTTATTAAAGCCATCACAGCCCCAACTTTATTAGGTCTTGTTAATTGATAAGTATTGCTCGCATAATTCAGCACTTTTTCTTTTTTACCAAAAGGTTTTGCATATTTCTTTTGATTATTTGTCATAATTTTCTTTTTCAAGTTCGATGAATTTTGATTTGTTTTTATAATTAAATGAAGTATCAACAGCAACTAAACCATTTTTAATTAGATGAGCATTGATAAAAGTTTTATTTTTTAAATACAAGTAAACAAAAAGATTATTTTCGCTGTCGTGCTTTGTCTCATCATATTTTAAAAAAACTTTTTGACCCTTAGTTTTAAGACTTAAAAATTCAATTGCTTTTCCATTGACACTATTATTTTCTTTAACCCCAATTAAACGAACAACTAAACCATTATTCAATTTAATCAATTCAGGACTAATTATTTCTTTAATAGAGTAGTATTCCTCTCTGCTATTTGAGCTATTGCTGTCAATTTTAGAACCAAATTGTAATTTTTTTGGGTCTGTCTTTTTATCAAAAGAATGAAAATCCTTAAAAATATAAGGCAATTCTTCGATATCAGTTTTAAAATCCTTTTGGATATTCTCTTGCTTTGAAAATATGTTTTTGGAATCGAAAATATCATTTTTACTTACACTTAATTTTCTTTTAATAAATGGAATAAATTTAGGGTTCATTTCATAACCGACTGAATTTCTATTTAAATTTCTTGCAGCAAGAGATGTAGTTCCACTTCCAAGAAATGGGTCTAATACAGTGTCACTAACAAAAGAAAACATCTTAATTAATCTTTTCGGCAATTCTTCTGGGAACATGGCAATATGTCCATCTTGTTTTGCCCCACCAAAATACCAATGACCATCAAAATATGTTTTCCATTCTTCTTTTGTCATTTTTGACATTTCCTTAATTTCTTTTGATGGTTTTTTGGGTGTGCCTAATTTTTTAAAAATTAAAATGAATTCGTAATCTATTGAAATAATCCCATTTTTTGGATAAGGATAACTACCCA
>CAZGCP010000121.1:0-1555 GCA_964524525.1 Candidatus Woesearchaeota archaeon | reverse complement strand
ATTTTATATCCGACAAAGAGATTTTTAATTATTCATTTTTAAAAAACAACTTAGACTCTAGTTTTATTTTAAGAACTAAAAAATTATTCTAATAGAGATTCAATCCTTTTTGTGTCCAAATCTAATACTTCTTGAACTTCTTTTGGAACTAATTTTCTGTATTTTGAAATTAACTTTTTTAAATTTTCTTTCTCATTTAAACAATACCCTATTCTTGGATTCCCTGAAAGAGCACCAGAAACCATTCCCAAATTATTATCAATTTGTTTGTATAACTTAAACATTTCTAAAACTTCTTTCTTTGTATAATTGTTTTTTTCCATAACAAATAAATAAATTTATCTACTTGACAAATTCAACATTTTCAAAATTTTCAAATTCTTTGTCTCCTGTAAGAAATTTTACATCATGTAATTTTGCTAGAAGATACCCAATACAATCAAGATAAGAAATTTTTTGTTTTTTATAAACATGCTTAAATTGATTTGCATTTTTTATAATTTCATTGGGAATTTTTATAGAAAATTTTAATAATTTTTCAAAATATTTGTTTGCGGTATTTAAATTGTATTTTTTAAGTAAGGAGTAATGCAATTCCATAAGATTTAATCTTGTAGTAATTATTTTACAGTTTTTATAAGGAAGATAATTTTTATTTCCCACAATTAATTCATGAAATGCATAAGTATCAAAAAAGAAAGCTACTCTTTCCATCCTTCTCTACCAAGATCTTTAATTTTTTGTCCTGATGCTTTTCTTTTAAGGGAACCAAAAACTTCGTCTAATTTATTAAAATCATTTTCTGTAATGACTTCTACTCTAACCTCCATGTTTTCTTTAAGATCCTTTTTTTTAACAAACTCTTTAGGTAATCTTATTCCAATAGAATTTCCCCATTTTCTTGTGGTTGTTTTAATTTCCATGTTTAATTATACATTGTATAATTTATAAATCTTTTGGGGTTTTCCTTATATTTATCAACTTTGACTTTTTTATTTAAACAATTATCCAACCTTAAAAAACAACCAACTTTTCTCAGGTTTAGGAAATCGTCCTAGAATTTGTGTTGCTAAAGACATTAAAGTTGGAGATTCTGGTTGGGAAGAATGGTGGAGTTCTCTTGCTGGAAAGATTGATAGGGCTTATGAAAATGCAGTATAATAATTCTTATAAAAGGTAAATAATTTAAAACATTATGGAAGAAAAATTAATAAAAATTGTGTGGTATCATGATTCTCATTTTATTAAAGAAAAAGATTTGGGATTAGCATCTCCAGAAAGAATCTTCCCAGAACCAATTGGAGAACCATTCCAATTAACTAATTATACTAAAATAAAAGATAAAGGATCTAATTTAGATGAAAAAATAGATAATACTCTTAATGAATTTGTAGCAAAAAAATTTCCTAATGCTAATGCATATTCTGAATCTGTGATTTCTATGAATGGTTTCTATGATGGAGTTTATCAATTGTATAAAATTTAAATCTTAAAAAACAACCAACTTTTTTCAGGTTTATTCCCATAAGAAGTTTTAACTAAAACATATTTCCCG
>CAZGCP010000120.1:0-1564 GCA_964524525.1 Candidatus Woesearchaeota archaeon | reverse complement strand
AAAAGGCGAAGTCATAAAATTATTTAATTCCCAAGCCCCCTCTGCCCCTCTTGCTCAAATAAAAGTAGGAAAAAAAATTTTTATTATTCCCGCCTATAATCAAATGTGTGAGGGAGAAAAAATTGAATTTAACAATGAAGTTAAAACAGGAAATATTTTAGAATTAAAAGATGTTCCAGAAAAAACAAAAGTATATTGTATTGAATCAAAACCTCGAGACGGAGGGAAATTCATAAAAACAGGAGGAACTTCAGGAACAGTAACAAGAAAAGTTGGAGGGAAAGTTTTCATATCAATGCCTTCAAAAAAGGAAAAAGGATTTAATCCAAAATCACGAGCCATTATAGGACAAATTGCTGGACATGGTAGATTAGAAAAACCTGTTCTTAAGGCGGGCAAAAAATATCATATTAAAAAATCAAAAGGAAAATTATGGCCTAGAACTTCAGCTGTAAAAATGAATGCTATTGATCATCCATTTGGTTCTGGTAGAGCTAAAAATCCAAAAAGTAAAATTGCTAAAAGAAATGCTCCACCAGGTAAAAAGGTTGGTTTATTAAGACCGAAAAGAACAGGTAAAAGGAAATAAATAAAATGGAAAAGAAAAAAGAATTTACATACAGAGGAAAAAATCTTGAAGAATTAAAAAAACTTAGTTTGAAAGAGTTTGGAGAATTATTGGTTTCAAGACAAAGAAGAACTCTTTTAAGAAATCTTCAAGAAACACAAAAATTCCTAGAAAGGATAAAAAGCAAAGAAAATAAAGGGAAAAGAGCTAAAACCCATAAGAGGGGTATTGTAGTTGTCCCTGAATTAGTTGGGAAGGAAATTTATGTTTACAAGGGAAATGGGTTTGAACAAATTAAAATTACAGAAAAGATGTTAGGACATAAATTAGGAGAATTCGTATTAACAAGAACAAGAGTAAATCATGGAAATGCTGGTGTAGGTGCAACAAAAGGATCTAAACACAAATCAATGAAATAAAATGACTGAAAAAAAACAAGAAAAAAACAAAACTGAAGAAGGAAAAGAAAAGAAAAACATAGTTAAACCAGAAGAAAAAGTTCAAAAAGAAAATCCTAAAAAAGAAGAAACTGAATCAAAAACTCAAGATACAAAAACTGAAAAAGCAAAAGAAGAATCAAAGAAAAAAGAAATCAAAAAACCTGAAATAAAAAAAGAATATGCCATTGTTAATGGGAGAAGTCTTCCCATATCAACAAAACAAGCAGTTGCAATTTGCAAATTTATTAGAGGTAAAAAGATTCCTCAAGCAATAAAAGATCTTGAAGAAGTGATTAAAAAGAAAAGAGCGGTTCCAATGAAAGGAGAAATAGCTCACAGAAAAGGTAAAAAAATGATGTCAGGAAAATACCCTATAAAAGCTTCAGAATTAATTGTAGATTTATTAAAAAATCTTGCAGGAAATACTATAACAAATAATCTAGATGACCCAATTATCTCTGAAGCTATAGCTAACAAAGCTTCAAATCCTACAGCAAGATTTGGGAGATGGGAAAGAAAAAGAACTCATGTTAAAATAATTGCTAAAGATAAAAAT
>CAZGCP010000119.1:0-1564 GCA_964524525.1 Candidatus Woesearchaeota archaeon | reverse complement strand
TTTAATTTAAGCATTAAGCATCTAAAGGACTTTCACATCCATTTTCAATACAAGATTGAATATAGTTTTCCATTTCTGGAGCCATTGATGAAGAAAATCCCACCCAATGTTCTTGTCCAATAAATGTTGTTGGAACTCCTCTTGCCTGAATTCCATAAGCTTTTGCAGTTTCCTGAAATAGGGGAATATTATCAGAATTTTTCCATGTTTCAAACATCTTAATCTCTATATCATTTCCATATTTTTCTTCCCATTCTTCTAAATAAGGTTTTTCAGTTGCACAATGAGGACAACCATCTCCCCAGAAAAAATAAATTGTTACTTTATTTGGGTCTCCTATTAATTCAGAACTTTCAGAATCTTTTGAAGTAACTTCTCCTGTTACATTATTATTTCCTCCAGAAAACATAACTATAGCAATAACTAGGACTGCTACAATTCCAATACCTATACTAACATATTTTTTATTCATTTTTTATTTTTCCTATACTTATTTATGGAATGAAACCCTTTTTAAATGTTGGTTTCAAAATATGAAACCTCTGTTTTTTCTAACTTTTTACTCAACAGGTAAATATTTATTTTATTATTTAAAACAAACTTGTTGGATCTATTTTGTTTATAATTTTTCTTTGTAAAATTCTTCTGCCTTTTTGGAATTCATTAAATCATCTAATTCTTCTTTATCCTCAATTTTAATCTTTGCTATCCAGTTTTTGTATGCATCTTCATTAATTTTTGAAGGTTCATCAAATAGAGGATTATTAACTTCAGTTACCTCTCCTGTTACTGGACTAGATAATTGTCCCGACCATTTTACAGCTTCTAAAGAAGCATATTTTTCTCCTTTTTTCACTTTTTTGCCTTTTTCAGGAAGCATTATAAAAACAAACTCCTTAACTTTTTCTGCTCCAGGTTTAATAATTCCTAATGTAGCAGTATCTCCCTCAATTTTTACCCATGAATAATCTTTATTATACTTTAAATCTTCTGGATATTTTTCACTCATTTTTTTCTTCCTTCTTGTTATTTTCATTGTTTTTATCTTTTTTAATATTTTCTTTTCTAGATTCTTTGGAAGTCTCTTCATTCTTTTTTTTAGTGATTTCTTCCTCAGACTCTTTTGAATTTTCTTTCTCTTTCTCATTTAGTGTTTTATTCTTTAGATCTTCTGTTCCAATTTTTATTCCAAATTTAGGAAGAATTTTTCTATGGAGCCAGATGATTATAAATGAAAGTGCAGTTGCAGCTCCAAACACAATCAATATCCCTCCGATATCATTCATTAGTTCAGACTTAAACACCAGAACAATTGCCAAAGCCAACATAATCATTCCTCCAATTAATTTCAGCATTCTTCCATGTTTTTCTTCAAATTTACTTGCTCTAAGAGTTAATGCAACACTTCCAAAAACAATTAATTCATCTAATAAGTATATAATTAAATAAAGCCCAAACAATAAAGCAAAAGCACCCCCTTCTAATGAATATCCTGCCATCATATTTGACCATATAACAGGGAAACCTGCTGTACAAGGTAATTCAACAAGGATAATTCCTGCTG
>CAZGCP010000118.1:0-1627 GCA_964524525.1 Candidatus Woesearchaeota archaeon | reverse complement strand
TATTATATTCTTTTTCCTCTTTCCTTACTTCAGAATTTTTAATCATATTTGTTCCAACATTTCCAAGAATAGAATAAGTAGGAACTTTCTTAGAAAAATATTTAACAACTTCTATTGTAGAATCATGAATTTCCTTGTAAACTTTCTTAGTCTCTTTTTTTGTATATTCCTTCTCTTCTAAACCCTTTTCTTTTCTCTTTAAATTCTCAAAGAAAAATTTCCTTGCAAAATCCGCTTTTCCCAAATCTCCAGTTATTAAAACAAAATCAACTTTATTTAACGAGATCTTATTGATTTTTTCCATATTTCCATGAGGATCTCCAATTGCTAATATTTTCATTTTGACAAAAACCTCCCAATAACCTCCATAGCAGTTTTTCCATCAATCTTTCCCCTTAACTCAGAATCTTTCATAACTAATCCCATATAAGCATTAGGATTCAATCCTGGTTTCTCTTTAATAATCTTCATAATTTTTTCTTCTATTTCAGAAGTATCTGCCTTTTCAATCTTAACTGCCTTATCAAAACTTTCTCCCTGAACAATTTTCTTCATAATTTCCTTAACATCTCCTTCAGAAATATTCTCCTTACCAATCTCCCTTAAAATATCTCCATAAAAATCAACTAAAATATTCTCAACTCCTTCCAAATCTTTATCCAATTTAGAAGAAATCTCTTTTGGAAAAATCAAAATCATTTTTGCAATAAAATTCAAATTTCCATAAATTTCTGATAACTCTTTAAACAAATCAACTTTTTCTTGTTTTAATAACAATTTAATCATTTCCTCACTCAAACCTTTTTTTCTTAATTCTTCCTGAACTTCTGAAATTAGTTTAGGTAAATCCTTTTTACATTTATTAATAAAATCTCTTGAAATCTTCAATAAAGGTAAATCAGTTTCAGGATACATTCTGTCTGCTCCGGGCATGGGCCTTAAAAACTCAGTCCCACAATCCTTGTCATTCAAAGCGTTTCTTACTTCAGCGTCCGTAGGCTTTCCTTTATCTAAAAGTTCTTTTTGTCTTTCAACTTCATTTTCAATAGTTCCAATAAAAGTTTTCATGTCCTGCATTCCTTTTAACTCCACCCTATTTTCTCCCCTAATAGAAACATTAACATCCTGTCTTATAGTTCCTAAACCTCTCTTAACCTTACAACTCCTTAATACCTCTCCAATTTTCAAAGCAACTTCTTTAGCTTGTTCAGAAGATTTAATATCTGGAGCAGTAGCAATTTCAATTAAAGGAATTCCTAACCTATCTAAAGTATAGTAAACTTTATCTTTTTCAGTTTTAACTTTTCTAGCAGAATCTTCTTCTAAACAAATACTATCAATTCCAACCTTCCCTTCAGAAGTCTCAACATAACCATCTCTTGCAATTAAAACTGTTCTTTGAAATCCTGAAGTATTAGAACCATCTATCACTGTCTTTCTCATAATTTGAGTAATTGTCTGAATTTTACAATTCAATAAAATAGCGACTTGTAATGCAATTTTCAAAGCCTCTTTATTGATTTCTCTAGGAGGTTCTTCATCTAATTCAATTAAACAAGAATTTTCATTATGCCCTTGATAAATAAAACTCTTTTTTAATCTAGCCTGATATTTAGCAGCAACATCC
>CAZGCP010000117.1:0-1667 GCA_964524525.1 Candidatus Woesearchaeota archaeon | reverse complement strand
TAGTGCCCATCCATAAATCGAATATTTCCCGCCTCGGCGGGCGTAAAAAAATCACGAGCATTGGAACCAGTAAGCGTCAGATGGTGAAGCGGTTCCCACTCTAACAGTTATGAGCGCCAAAATGACTTATTTTGGTCACACTGGTGCCCCGATAGACCGAGGCCTTATTTGTTTGTTTCGTTCATGCTGTTTGTTTTCGGGCAATGGTTAATAAGTTTGCCGATACGATGGATGCCCAAACGTAACTTTTGAAGGACCTCAAGCCCTTCCAAGTGCAGCGGGCAAACCCGAAACATCGTTTGATAAAAGAAATACCTGATTCGATACCGGCACGGAACCGGCGGAGACGATTGTAGACCCATTGGCTACGGCACATGTCTTCGACTTTGAGGCCGCGCTTTTTGCCGAAGCAAACGTCTTTGATTTGGTTATTCTTGGCAACGGCCAAATTGTCTTTTGATGCAAAACCTCCATCAAAAGCTACTTTGAGCGGATATCGAGAATAGATCTCTTTTTGACGCTCAAGCATTTCCTGTGTCAGACAAGTGTCTGCTGGATTACCTTCTGTAATCAGGCAATCGATGATCAGGTTGGAACGGCCACCGGTCAAACAGACTTTGTGGCCATAGAACGTGTCGCGGCGATCTTTAACGATAACATCTGTATGGGGCTCAAAAATAGAAACTACCTTCTGTGAAGCAGGAACCGATTCACCGTGAACAACTCTTTTCTCTGTCTGGTTGATAACATGAACGGTTAAGTCCACATAGTGGTTTAAGCCCTCGCAAATGGCTATGGCAGAAAGATCCGGGCTGTGCTTCAAAACGTCGACTGTGTGCTGAGCATAGCCCACAGCCTTACGAGTTACTTTGAGTAAGTCGAGATAATTGTTGTAGCGTTGCTTTTTCTTCTTGGCGTGTTGAATGCCCAGCATACGGCGTTTGGCCCTGCGGGTGTGATCCTGAAACACAATGTGTGGACAAACTTCTTTGGCTCGTATGAGAAGGACGGTCAATGCCCTGACTGAATCCCATAAGAGGGTCGAATCAGAAGGAGAATGGATATTGGACTCTACGACAGTGCTGTCAATGCGTACCTGGCGACCTTTCTCAATCCGTTTGCTCTCGGCGTATCCTACAACGTCGCGATTAATTGCTTCCCAGGTCTCCGGAGCC
Source organism: Candidatus Woesearchaeota archaeon (assembly GCA_964524525.1). Classification (GTDB taxonomy): domain Archaea; phylum Nanobdellota; class Nanobdellia; order Pacearchaeales; family GW2011-AR1; genus DATFJM01. The sequence continues at coordinate 492 of CAZGCP010000117.1, read as the reverse complement.
AATGCTTTGATGTTCTTACATAGAGCTGATTTCTTAAAACCCTTATCTCCAATGCCAATAAGGCAAAATCGCCTCAGGCTAACAGAATCTGAGAGATGAAAAGCAAGATCTTGATAGCTGAACTCAAACATCTGCTTGACAATAGCTGCACGAGCGACCTGTTCGGCCGTCATCCCGGTGGCTCCGGCTCTGCGTTTTGCAGTTCCCGGAGAAAGGTCTTGCATCACCAACCGGGTAATGTTAGGACAAGAACCCAGAATGCGGCTGATGGCATCGAGTTCAGCGGTTCTCGGATGATCGAAGCTTTGTGGCATCAGAGGCATTTGTTTTTTGCTCGTTTTGCGCATTTTGTGGTGGCTCCCTTTCTTTTCTTTGATAGTATTTTCAACTGGTTGGTTCCTTTTGATTACTATCAGAAAAGAGAGTTTTGTCCACTGTAAAATGCGCTTTTTTTATGAATTACAAAATATTACGTCCGTGGATGGACACTAA
>CAZGCP010000116.1:0-1675 GCA_964524525.1 Candidatus Woesearchaeota archaeon | reverse complement strand
TTTTTATTTAAAAACATTTTTATGTTATTATTCTTCAAAAGGACTTATAATTCCAGAACATCTTCTAGGAAATGGTTTGTTTTCAAATTTGTCTTTACATTTTATGTAGAGAGTTTTTTCAGAATCCCAATTCATAGAATGTTCTTTCCCATCCATACTTGGAGTCATTTGAGTTCCATTTTCAAATTTGTAATCACAAGTTTCAGTTGTATAAACACATTCAGCTTTTTCATTAGTCATAACAATTAAAGAATTCCCTCTTTTGTAAGTTCTAGTCACTTGAGGAAACATATCATCTTTTTCAATTTCAAAAGAAACAGAGGTTCTCGCTATATTTCTCGCAGCATCAGCACATATAATCGGAATCTCATAATTACCCTCAGATAAACTTAATTTTTGTGTATTTATATAAACAAAATCATTAGCCCCTTTATTATTGAAATTATATGATCCCTCATATTGATATTGGCAAAGAGATTTTCCATTTTCAGCACCCCCATAAGTTTCTACTTTCAATTCTATAGGAACAGTTTCATCTGAACTAATTATTTTAGAATTATTTCCTCCATCATTAACACTAACTGAACTAATTCCTAAAAGTTTTGAACCTTGTAATTTTATTACTTCTGAACTTTGCATAACATTTCTATCTTTTTCATCTGCCAAAGGATTATCCTTACATCTTATATAATACCTATTTTCAAATCTTTCATTTATTCCAGTGAATTTTGCATAACATCTATAATTATCCCCTATAGCCTGTGCAGGATTTGTTGCACAATTAGCCATTTGGTGAGACATTTCTTTAAAACTTATATCTTTTCTATCCCACCTACATATTGCAGGTTCATTTGTTGAAACAAATGTAGTTAAACTTGTTTGATTATAAGATACAAAACTTTTATTTCCTATACCAGTACCCAAAACTCTTGGAGGACTTAAATCTTTATCAGCAACACAGAAATTAACAACAAATGCTCGAGGATTTTCATTTCCATTAGCATCTTGACATCTCACATAATAATTATATTCATCTCCTTTTTTTATTTTAGGAAGTCTTGAATTTATTCCTATATCTTCTAAATATTTTTCACTTGCAGTAACACTGCTAGGAACATAAAGAGTATGATTTATAATATTCATTCCTTCACCACTCATAAAACTTTTTGGCATACTAGAATAATTTCCAGTTCTATTTACACTTATTTTACATTTTGCTGGCTCTGAAGTTTGAACTCCAAAAGTTAATGCTGTAAAAGGAGGAATGCAATCATTTTTTTGATCTCCAATAATTTTAACTCCAGAGTCATCCAAACCAACATCAATAGGACTATATGTAAATCCTTCTGGAAGACTTCCCTTTAATGAACTTATTGTTGGAGGGCTTTCATCATCACTATTGTTATTTACACACAAGGGATTTTCTGAATCTGGATTTAGTAAAACACAAGCTTGCCCATAACTACGACACTGATATTCATTACATCCATATCTTAAATCATTACATTCATCACAATTTTCTCCCCCCACAGGAGGCTGCCAAACAAAAACCTTGTAAGTAAATTTTTCTTGAGCATAATTTTGAGCAATAACAGCATAAAATATTCCCATTAAAACTACAACAGCAGCAGCTATAATAGCTCCGACTCCAGTTGCTGATAAACCTGCTAAAAAT
>CAZGCP010000115.1:0-1704 GCA_964524525.1 Candidatus Woesearchaeota archaeon | reverse complement strand
CGTTTACCGGAAAACAAAAAGTGGAATGGTCGGTATTGTGCCAAAACCAATGGAAACCACTGACCAGCGATTTTATGATTGCCAACGAAACGGATAATTTCCTGAAATCGGGGATTGTGAAGTTTTCAGTTCCAAAAGTTGCAAATAAAAGAATAATCAAAAAAGGCAAAATACAGATAAATCTTGAAGATGGAGAAAATTTTGTTCAAAATATGAAATGTAACACTGGAGATTCTGTAATAGTTGATTTAGAAAAAGGAAAAATAGAAAAATGCCTTCCAGTAAAAAAAGGAAACAATGCAATAATTATTGCAGGAAAACATTCTGGTAAAAAAGGTAAAATAGAAGAGATAGATGAGAAACATCAAATGGTTACAATAAAAACAAAAGAAAATAAACTAAATGTCTTAATGAAGCAGATGATGGTAAAAGAATAAAATGGCTGAAGAAAAACAAAACCCTATGAGAGAAATAAAAATTGAAAAAATTGTATTAAGTATAGGAGGTACTGGAGTAGAACTAGAAAAAGGATTTAAATTACTTGAAAAACTTTCAAAAGGAAGGAAACCTGCAAAAATAAAAGCAACAAAAAGAATCCCTTCATTTAATGTTCGTCCAGGTTTAGAGGTTGGAACTGTAGTTACACTTAGAAAGGAAAAAGAAGAAATATTAAAAGGAATGCTTTCTGCAATAGACAACATATTAAAAAAATCTCAAATAAGTGAAAACAACTTTTCATTTGGAATAAAAGAATATATTGAAATTCCGGGAGTTGAATATGATAGAGACATTGGAATAATTGGTTTAGATGTTACTATTGTTTTCAAAAGGGTGGGAAGAAGAGTTAAATTAAAAAAAGCCAAAAAAGGCAAAATACCTAAAAAACAAATAATATCCAAAGAAGAAATAATTAAATTTATGGAAGATAACTTCCAAACAAAATTCGAATAAAATGACTGCTAGTAATCATGAAAAAATTTTAAAACAATTAGAAAGTAAACCTGCTATAAAGGCGAAGTTTCTAAAACATTGTAAACCTAAAGAAAGAAAAACAGGGAAAGCATCTAAAAGGTGTGAGAGATGTGAAAGATTTGGCGCTCATATAAGTTCATATGGAATAAATTTATGCCGACACTGCTTCAGAGAAATTGCTGAAGAAATCGGATTCAAAAAATATAGTTAAAATGGCTCAAGATATAGTTGCTGATGCACTAAACATGATGAAGAATGCAAAGAAAGCTGGAAAAGAAGAAGTAGAAATAAAGATATTTTCAAATATGTTAATTGAAATACTTAAAATAATGAAACAAAGAGGAGCTATTGAAAAATACAAGATAAACAGTAAAGACAATAAAATAAAAATAGTTTTAGGAGATATTCGAGAATGTAAATCAATAAAACCCAGAATTAATGTTAAAAAAGAAGATATTGAAAAATATAGAAGAAGATTTCTTCCTTCTAGAAAATTAGGAACAGTAATAATCTCCACAAACAAAGGATTAAAAACACATGAACAAGCTGAAGAAGATAAAGCTGGGGGATGCTTAATTGCATACTTTTATTAGAGAAATTAAAATGAAGAAAAAAATATATCAAGAAATTGAAATTCCCGAAGGTATTGAAGTAAACATAGATGGAAATGTAATTTCTATTAAAGGAGAAAAAGGAGAAAATAAAAGAGAATTTGGAATTGGAAAACTAACA
>CAZGCP010000114.1:0-1769 GCA_964524525.1 Candidatus Woesearchaeota archaeon | reverse complement strand
GTTCTCTCCCTTTTGTTCACATAGTGGGCAGTTCATATTCTAAAAATTTAAACCGTCTAAATTGCTTCTATTTCCATACAAAAATGGACTTCGGTATTTTTTGATTTTACCATTTTCATCAACAGGAATCAAAAGCTCCATATCGTCAGTCCAATCGTTCCAAGAAATTAGCCATATTTCTTCTTTTTGATAATTACAATCTTGTTCAAAAATTATTTTAAATTCAGAAAAATCCTCTTGAATAGATTTGTCCAAACAAGTTTTGACTTCCAAATTAGCAATTTCATTTTTTGAAATAATTGATTTTTGAGAATTGATTAAAGTAAAACCAGTTTCAAACATTTTTCTTTCAAGAATATCTTTACTAATTTCTGTTTTTTCTGCTTTCCTACCAATCAAGGCCAAGTCAATTTTTCCTGCTTCCAAATTTGCCAAAACTTCACCAGCACTACTCAAAGATACAAGGTTAATATTTTCATTTTCTTTTTGCAATCTCTCTGCATCAACTTGCATCGTCGGACAAAAACCAACCTTTATAGAAGAACTTTCAACAGACTCTTCAGTCTCTGTACTTTTGTTTATTGTTTGAAAATATACGAACAAAAAAACAAGCAAAACAGCTATAAAAATGAAGAAGATTTTTTTCATATTTAAAATCAAAGATTATTTATCTTATTTCTAAAATATTCTTTAAACTGATCTTCGTTTCCAATCAACCTCCAAACCTTCACCTCTTCTTCTATATTTTCTTCTTCACCATTGATAGTGTTAACAAAAAGAGATGAAACCCTAGCCTTATATTTCTGAACAATTTCTTTGTTTTCCGCCAGCTGACCATTTATCGATTTAAAAGTTATTTTACCTTTATCAATATCTTCCTGAAAATACTGTTCAAGAGTTTCCTTTGTATATTTTTCAATAATTTGGCAAGAAACACATCTACTATTACCATGAAAATAAACTATTTCAATTTTATCAGCCTTTACAGCTTCTATTTGAGTACTTTGTTCACTACTAGAAATATTATTATTTTCCACATTAGACATGTTGCGAAACCTGTTTTTTGAGTCCATTTTATGCGGTTAATTTTTAGTTATGCGACAAGTCTATTATTATCTTTAGAACCAAAAATCAAAAAAAATATAACAATTCCTACAATTGCTAAAATTATTATAGACTTTTTACTAATAAAACTTGTTTTTGCCATAGTATTTTTAAAGATTAACTAACAACAACCACCGCAAGAACAACCACCTTCTTCCACTTGATCCGATTCGGTTGATCCGTTTTTTTGTACATCCAAAATAGCTTTTTCAATTTCCTCTTTGTTTGGAACTTTGCCTGCAGTTATCAATTTTCCATCAATCACCAACACAGGACTGTTCATTACTCCAAGCTCCACAATCTTGCTAATATCAGTGGAGTATACCACTTCAATACTTTGATCTAATTTTTTGACCACTTCTTCCACGGCTTTGTGAAGATTCTTGCAAGTTGGGCAACCAGAACCTAAGACTTGAATTTTCATATAATTTTTTGAATTAAATTTTTTAAAAATAATATTACCAGGTAAATCTATAGGGACTTGACTAGGAAACTTTTTATTCGTATCAAATACCTCGCCGCTTGCGGCAGAGGGCCGCAAAACACTGTTTCGGGTCCAGGGCTTGCCCTGGGGTTTGATACCAACAGGGGCCCCACGAAGTGGGGATTCATTTCCGACTCTTGATTAGAGTTAAAATTATCTTGATCTGATTGTCAATGTCTAG
>CAZGCP010000113.1:0-1773 GCA_964524525.1 Candidatus Woesearchaeota archaeon | reverse complement strand
CCCCTTTCTGAGAAAGGGGTGGCAAATCTGCAGGATTTGCCGGGGTATGGTTTTGTTGTCCGCCATAATTATTGATTATGTACATCATGGCAATACCGTCAGCTTGTTGGGTGTTTCTGTTACTGCTCAGTAAACAACTTATTGACAACAAGGTCAGGAAATATACTATATTAGTGATCACGATGGTGAGCTACCCGAAAGGCGCGTCCTTAGGATTATGCTCACTCTTTTTTTTGAACCCTACTTGGAAAGTTTGTTTTTACTGCTTGATACGAAGTAGAAATATTTGTTAAACCTTCTTAAAAGTGAGGAGTAGGAGTTTTTGTTGGGTATGACAATACCTCCAAGTTTACCATTGCTCTCAAGGTATTCAGCTATGCAGTGAAAATCACCATCGCCAGTTACAAGTATGGCTTTATCATAATTCTCATACTCTATCATTGTGTGAAGAACAAGCTCAGCATCTACATTGCCCTTTACAACACCGTTCTTTTCTAGAACTGGCTTAAAAACAAGAATATACCCATATTTTTGTAGAGCAGTGTACAAAGATGCATTTTCAGCCTTCTGTCCAATAAAAAGGAATGCCTGCTCAACCTTGAATTTATCTCTTAAATAAACTCTGAATTTTCTGAAGTCCAGACTCCACCCCATTGATTTAACAGAAAGGTTAAGATTCTGACTGTCAATAAATGCATAAACCTTCTGTTTTTTTCTATCCATAAACTCTTAAGAATACTAATAAGGCTAGACGGAACACAAATAAACAAATCTACTCTTTCCCAAGTCACCCACCAGCCCTACTACTTAAACTATGTTTTTTTGTGGTAGTTTTTAGGATTGGGGTGGGAGTATTGTGTTGGTAATGCTGAAACATTGGCACAAGAGTTTGTACTCGACACTATTTTTGAGAATGAAAAAAAATAAAAATATACTAAAACTACCGTAGGATTCAACTTTAGATATGCAGTACACAAAATTTATAATTACAAACTTCAAAGGAATAAAAGGTAAACTAGAACTTAATCTAGAAACTTTGCCAAATACAAATATTTTTACTTTTGTTGGTTTGAATGAAAGTGGGAAGACTTCTGTTTTGGAAGCTGTAAATTTACTTCAAAATAAAGTTCCAGACGAAGAATCTCATAAGATGATTCATAAAAGTAAAAAGGGGAACTTTAACGATACAATATCAATTAAGGCATTTTTAAAGTTAGATGAAGAGGATGAAAAAAGAATCCGTGAATTTTGTGAAAAAGAAATAGATTTCAAAATAACAAAAGAAATTGAAAAAATAGAGATTGAAAAAAAGTATATCTTTAAGGCTTCTAAATATGAAGACTTTAAATCTTTATGGATTTTGCCGTTAAAAGGAAAATTGGGAAAAGGAAGAACAGAAATTGATTTAATAAAAAAAAATGAACCTTTATGGATAAAAGTTGTGAGATACATTGAAGAAAATTTCCCCAAAATACTCTACTATGAAAACTTTCTTTTTGATTTTCCACAAAAAATATATTTAGAAACTTCTAAAAATGAGTCAAAAGAAGAAAAAGAATACAGAAAGATTCTTCAAGATATTTTAGATTCATTTGATAATGGACTCACTATTGAAGAACATTTATTAGCAAGACTAAAAGATGAATCATCCGAACAACAAGAATCACTTGAGGCTCTTTTAGGAGGTATAGCCCAAAACCTAACTGAAACAATTTTTAAAAGTTGGAATGAAGTTTTTTTGAAGAGTACAAAAGAAATAGAGTTAAGAACTGC
>CAZGCP010000112.1:0-1811 GCA_964524525.1 Candidatus Woesearchaeota archaeon | reverse complement strand
CCTCACAAAAACATGTAGGACCAATGTTCCAGGCTGGAAGTGGATCACATTTTTTACTACAATCAACACAACACTCAATAGGATAATTTTCAGGACCATCTGGAGATTTAATATTGTTACAACTGACTTCTCCATGCCATTTCAACCACCAATTACAATCACCATAATCCCCCGGATTATCAATCGTATTACAAGGAACCACCCCATCAACATTATCAGCACTAACAAACCCCAAACCACCAACTAAAACCATTAAAAATAATAAAACTACCAAACCTCTTTTGAATTTCATATTTAAACCACTCTATGTTTATTTATAAACTTTTTTATAGTTTATTTTATTCTTCCTTAATAATTTTCTCAATATTTCTTTTTTTATTATTCATATATTCTATAAAATACATGCCTGAAGAATAATCCAACATATTTATTTTTTTATTTTGTTCTCCAGATTTAAGAACAAAGTTTTCTAATTTTTTCCCTTGAGAATTATATATTTATTAAAGCATCTTCTGAACTTGCTGAAGTTATTAATATTTTCATTAATTCGTATTTCTTCATTATATTTAGAAATCCAAATTATAGAAAAAACTTAAAACTTGAACAGAGTTGTATTAATTTTCAACTAACCAATAATCACTACAAGAGGTTTTAATCTTGTAACTTTTTTAGAAATCCCTAAACTATCAACAACATTTGCAACTTCTTCAATATCTTTGTAAACTTCTGAATTTTCTTGTTTTAAAGATTTTTCACTTTTTGATTTTACAATTATCCCTTTACTTTCTAAATTCTTTACAATATCTTCATATTTGTAATTTTTCATTGCTTGACTTCTTGACATAACTCTTCCAGCCCCGTGAACAGTGCTTCCAAAAGTTAGCTCCTCTGCTTTTTTTGTTCCAACTAAAACATAAGAAGCTGTTCCCATACTTCCAGGAATCAAAACAGGTTGCCCAAATTTTCTATATTTTTTTGGAACTTCTTTTCTTTCTTTTCCAAACGCCCTTGTGGCCCCCTTCCTATGAACACAAATTTCTTTTTCTTTTCCATTAATAATATGTTTTTCAAATTTTGCAATATTATGAGAAACATCATAAACAACATCAATTTTTACATCTGGAAAAATATATTTCATTTCTTCTCTAACCCAGTGAGTAATTAATTGTTTATTTGCAAATGCAAAGTTAGTAGCACAAGCCATAGCAGAATAATAATCCTTCCCTAACTCACTTTTTATTGGAGCACAAATTAACTGCCTATCAGGAAGATTTTCAAAACCATACTCATCTGACATTTTTTTAATATAATCAGAAGCAATTTGATGTCCTAATCCTCGAGAACCACAATGAATTAAAATTACTGCTTGTTCTTTCTCTAAACCAAAAGCTTTTGCTGTTTTTTCTTCAAATATTTCATCAACAAATAAAACTTCTAGAAAATGATTTCCAGAACCAAGTGTTCCTAATTCTCCAATACCTCTTTTAACAGCTCTTTCTGAAACTTTTTCAAAATCAGCTCCTTTTAAACATCCTTCTTCTTCCACATTTTCATAATCCTCTTTTTTTCCATAACCCTTATCAACCATCCATTTTGCTCCTTTTTCTAAAATTTCTTTAAAATCCTTTTTTGAAACTTGGAAACTACTTCCTCTTCCTAAACCAGATGGAATTTTCCTATCTAATTCATTTGCAATTTTTTCCTGATTATCTAGAATTTCTTTTTTTGTTAAATTTGTTTTTAATAATCTTACACTGCAGTTTATATCATAACCAACCCCTCCTGGAGAAATAACTCCTTTATCCATATCA
>CAZGCP010000111.1:0-1859 GCA_964524525.1 Candidatus Woesearchaeota archaeon | reverse complement strand
AGGAAGATTTTTATCCATAGGAATTGAAAAGATTACAATAGCCACAGAAATTACATTTGAATGTCTAGCATGTGGAACACAATTTGATGTCTTACAAGTGGGGACTAAGCGAAGATGGCCTAGATCTTGTGGGAATTTGGATTGTAATTCTAAAGCAAAATCGGATTTTAGAGCAATTTTTGAAAAATCAAAATCTGAAACAATAGGAAAGTTCTTACTATCAGATCTTAATATTGATAAAAATTATATTATGATCGAGTGTGAAACAAATGAAAATTATGATTACTTTAACAAAAGAACAGAAACCATAGACTTAAATGAAGAAGTTGAAATTTTAGGAATTTTGCATAGAGAGTTTAAAGGTAAAAAAAAAAATGTTTTAAGAGAATATATCAAAGTTTTGGATATAAATCCTACAAACGTTAAAGAAATTGACCCAAAGATAATTAAAACACTTCAAGAGAAATTAACTAATCAGAGATCATATTTTAAAAAATTGATTGACTCTATACATAATCTTACTTATATGATTGATATTTTTTATCCTACGAAACTTCTTTGTTCAACAAGTTTTATCACAGGAGGGTCTTGGAATTCAGAATTTAATATTCGAGATACTTTAAATTCAATATTCGGTGGTCCTAAAAATACTTATAAAAGTTCTATTTTAAGAGAATTTGAAAAAAAAATAGGAAAGAGATATTTTTTCTTTCATGAAGTTAATAAAAATATGACAAAAGCAGGATTGATTGGAACAACAGAGAGAAATCCAGATCGAGCGATGCCGGATATACGATATGGTTTATTGCCTGAGCACAGTAATAACACTTTAGCATTTGATGAATGTCAAAAGATGAATGATAATGTAAGAGATACTTTTCGATGTTTGGAAAAAGGAGATACGGGTGCTGTTCAAGATGCAACGAATCTACGAGGACCTTGTAAAGAGTCAGTAATTTTTTCTCAAAATTTTATTAAAACTGAAGATGGATCTTATAATCCTTTTGACGACCTTTTAACAAATTTAGGCTGGGAAAAAAAGAATGGTAGATCATTATTGGATCGCTTTGATTTGTATTATGTCATCGACATACCTGATACCTTTACAAAAATGAGGATTTTTGACAATCTTCAAAGAATTGAAAATAAAAAATTATATCTTCAAATTTCAGAAGATCTTGGTTTGAATGATTTTGATGGAAGAGATAAGAATATTCGGGAGAAAATAGATTTTATTCATTTCAACTATTTCCATCGAGCTAAGGAAATTTACAAAGAAACTAGAATTCCCAAAAAAATTAAAGATAAAATTAGAGGGATATATCGTGAAGTTTTAAAATCAGATTCAAAAAACTTTAAAGCAGATACAAATATAGCAATAAGAGCTTTAAATACTTGTTATAAGATACTGAGGGCTTTATCAGCTTTAAGATTAGATAAAGTTGTCAAAGAAAGAGATTTTAACTTTTTTGCTCAAGAATTTACTAATCTTGTAATTGCTTTCAGGGAATCAAAACTCATAGAGAAAAGAAAGATAGATATGAATCAAATATTTAAAGAAACAATCAAAATTGAGTTAATATCAACAAATAAAGAGGAAATAACAATTAAAGATCACATTAATTACATTCGAGCTTATTTAAAAAGAAATTATTATAATGAAGCTACTAAAGAAGAATTTGATGAAGAAGCTAAAGATTACATAACAAATGAAGCAAATCTTAACAAGAACTATGAATACAGGAAATTACTTGAAAATAATGAAAGGTGGTTAAATGAAAAAGGATATGAAAAAATATCTTCCAGAGGGAAAGGAAGCATTACAAAAATAAGAAAAAAAATTGAAAATGTCAATTCTC
>CAZGCP010000110.1:0-1905 GCA_964524525.1 Candidatus Woesearchaeota archaeon | reverse complement strand
AACTTTCCTTAATCGCGATGTTATACGCAATTAAATTTTCACTAGTCTAAATCTCATTCTTCTTTTAAAAAAAGAAGCAAAAGAGGGGGAGTCCAGGTGCTACGCACATTTAGAATTTATGTTTATCAAATTTATGTTAATCTCTCTAAAAGAAAACTTTTTTTATCATAAGAAGGACGTTTAGTTAATTCAATTCGTGAACTATTCATACCAACCCATGCTGAATATTTAAACTCTGGACATTCAGATCCATAGTCAAAAGAAAACGAGTGTTTTTGTGGTATTTTATTAAATCCATCAAACCAAGAAAGATAACCATTCAATTTTTGAGGTTTAGAAATTCCAATTACTTTCTTTAATAGATCAGGGTCAATATCAACTGTTTTTTTACAGTTTCCTAATACATCTGCAAAGTAAGAAAAAGAATCCGAAGTTCCATAATTATGGATTATTTCATCTTTTCCTCTATTGTCAAAAGCTCTTTCAAAAAACGTATAAATTTCATGATCGTCTGATAAGCACTTTTCTATAGAAGAACCGTTCCAATGTTCCAAATCTTTTAAACTATAAACTATTCTAGTTAAAGTTCCAACACCAGAACTCTCAAGAGCTTCAAAAAAATAATTCTTCAAGTTATCGTTCTTTGAATTCATTACATCACAATATAATTCCCCTAATTCTAGAGAGTTTATAGGTAATGGATTTCCATTTTGTTTAGATTTCTCATAAAATTCTGAAAGTTCCGTTTGATTTAACTCTGGAGAAAAAGTTTTGATTAATCTATATTTCTTATCTTTTCCATCTTTATCAATTTTATTTATTTCAAAATAACCTACTCTCGAACCAATATGTTTGACTTGTTTAATTTTATCTTCCACCATTGTAAAGTAGGTATAATTATGTATTATATAAATTAATCTGGGGTATTACTACACCATTAACTTTAAATATATCTTAATCTTTCCTTAATTCATGGAATTAAAAGAATTACACACTCTTGGTTTAACAAATGGGGAAATAAAGGTTTACTCCGCAGTTCTTACTACAGGAAATTCTTCTATTAACCAAATACATGAAAAAACTGGTTTAGAAAGAAGGGGGATTTATGATATAATCAATAAATTAATAGAAAAAGGTTTAATCTCCTACACTGAAGAAAGAAAGAAAAAAACCTATCAAACAATACCCATAAATAAATTAAAAACTCAAATACAAGAAAAACAAGAAGAACTAAACTCTTTAAAACATAAACTTCCTGAAATAGAAAAAACCTTTCTTTCAGCCAAACCAAAAACACGATTTGAGATCTTTAGAGGAAAAGAAGGAATAAAAACAATCTTTGAAGATATGCTAAAACAAAAAAATATCTACATCATAGGGGGTGGTTTTTATTTAGTAAAAGAACTCCCTCATTTCTGGCCACAATATAACGAAAGAAGAATAAAAGCAAAATGTAAATGGCACAACTTAGTCATAAACGAATTAAAAAACAAGATTCCAGAAACAAAACTAGTAAACTACAAAATCCTACCCGAAGAATTCTCTGGAAACTCGATAGCAATAATAATCTATGAAAATAAAGTCGTACAACTATCATGGCTAGAAGAAAAATTCGCAATACTCATAGAGAATAAGCAGATTGCAGAAAACTACAAAAAATATCACAAATACTTGTGGGAAAAAGTAGCAGAAAAATAAAAAAGAAAAAACTGGACTCCCCCTCGTGCTTCGCACATATAGGCTCCCTTTGGTCGTTATTGATTATCGTGAAAATTTAACTGAGCCTACGAAACAAGTTTCTCCGGCTTTTTTTCTTGCAGAAAAAACGTATAACAGCACCTTAACGGTTCCGCCTTGCAGGCTCTCACTTCGTTCGGGTCTACTAACAGCGATTAAAAAGAAATT
>CAZGCP010000109.1:0-1977 GCA_964524525.1 Candidatus Woesearchaeota archaeon | reverse complement strand
AGACTATTTTTCTGCTGAGAATTATTTTACTTTTGTTGAAAAATTTAAAACCAAATATTCAAATTCAAAAAAAGTATTTTTTCCAAATGTTGAATTGCGAATACAGCAAGAAAATAAAGATAAAGAGAAAATAAATATTCACTTATTATTTTCAGATAATACTACAAAAAAACAAATAGAAGACTTTTTATATACTCTTAAAACTGTTTCTAAAAAGAATTGTAGAGATTTAAAAGATACTGAAATTGGTGGGGCAGTTGTTGAGCTTGGAACAATTAGAACTATTGCTGAAACACGAGGAGAATTACTGAAATATGGGGAAGATTATTTAATTATCGGTTGCCCAAGAGGATACGGTGGCTTTAGGCCTATGAAACATGCAGGAGATGGCATAACTATTGCTGAAGAATTTGATAAATTTTCACATCTTTTTTTTGGTAAAAATGCAGATATAAAACATTTTCAAAACAATAGTCGATATGATGGGGCATTTTCAAAACCAGTTGTAACTGGAAGTGATTCGCATTCTTTTGATGATCTTGATAATAAATTAGGGAAAGAATTTACAAAGAAAGATACTAAAGAAAATATTTGTGATTCTTCTGAAATCACATGGATAAAAGCAGATCCAACCTTTGAAGGATTAAAACAAATTGTTTACGAGCCAGAGGAGAGGGTAAGAATACAACAGACAAGTCCTGAATTTGAAAATCCAAAAACATACTTTGAATCCATTGAAATCAAGGAAAATATTGAGATCTATGAAAATGATAATTTATGTTTTAAAAAAACAACTATTCCACTAAACAAAAATTTAGTAACAATAATCGGAGGTAGAGGTGAAGGAAAAAGTACCCTTATAAATTATCTTGGAAATTCACTAAAAAAAACATCAGGTAATATTTTTACTACAAACGATGGTTATACTTTTACATATTGTAAGTTGAATATACCAGATATACAAACAAATGATAAAATATTGTTTCAAGCATCAAATAAAGAAGGAAATACTTTAGATTTTGTTTTTATAGGACAAGACGATTTGAAAAACAAAACTGATGATAAGGTAAAATCAAACAATCTTTCCCAAACAATTAAAGATATATTAGGAATCGAAAAAAGTAATTTTTCTCAAGAAATTCAACAAAACATCGAAACTATAAATAACACAATAGAGGAAATTGAAAAATGGTTTAAAAGTGCCGACGAAACTGGCAACTCAATCAATACAATCGAATATCAAGAAAGCATTATTCAAACAAACGAAGCACTACTTGAAAATCTCCAAAATTCTAAAAACAAAGAAAATATAGAAAAATATAATAAAAACCTTAAACAAATCTCTAAATTTAAAAAGTATATAAAACAAGCTGAACTTATCATTGAAAAAATTGAATTACTTGTGCAAGATATTAGAGAAATCAATATTGATAATGTCTTTCAACTACCTAGTGTAGATGATTATAAAAACAAAATTAACAGTAGTAAATCAGAATATTCAGATGAGATAAAAACTCTTGATCAAAGCAATTATAATATAAGACAAGAACTTGAAACAAAAGGTGTTTCTGGCGATTTAACAACTCTTTTAGAAAATACTACAAAATATCAAAATATAATTGATCAAGCAGAATCACATATTTTAAAAATAAAACAAAAGCAGAAAACATTAGATGATAATAGAAATGAAAGAGCAAAATTAGGTGTAAAAATACAAGAAGAGTACAAAAGACAAAAAAATGAAATTGATCAAAAATGGATTAACTTTTTAGACGATAAAACCGAAGAACAAAAAGAATTAATCAGCAATATATTACTTAAAGATAATAAGTTGAAAATTGAAGGGGTTATTAACTTTGATAAAAATAAATTTTATGAATTGCTTTGGGATTCTGTTCATCAGAGTAGTTACAAAAAAGAAGGCTTGGAGGAAAATTTTGGAATTACAGATTTAGTAAGCTGGTCTTCTTATATAAC
>CAZGCP010000108.1:0-1981 GCA_964524525.1 Candidatus Woesearchaeota archaeon | reverse complement strand
TTATGGTTCTGAATGTCCTATTGCTAAAAAAGGAAAAAGTAAGGAAGGAAAAAATGAAGCTCCCACCGTTCGCTCCGCTCACTCCGCAGCAAGCTGCGGGGTATCTTCATTTGAAAATTCAAACAATTTAAGTTGTGCTACATCTTTTCCTTGTTTTCTTACATAATTCTTAACTTCATCTAACCCACGACCATCTCCAACAGTATCTATGTGACCTCCATCGCTCCAAAATTCTCCACCCCATAATTCTTCCCTTAGTTCAGGGAATTGTTTGAAAACCTGAATTGCAGTTATACTCTTACATATTTGCATAATTCTAGAAGGAGAATATCTAGGTGCACCCTCAACAACTATATGAAGATGATCTCCATCACTACCTAAAGCATCAAATTTAAAATAATAACGCTTTTCAATACCTTTACATATAGATTTTATAAAATCAAAAACTTTATCTGTAATCAAAGATTTACGATATTTCATTACAAAAACCATATGATAACGAATACGATAAGTACAATGAGCCGCGTGTTTTACATTCATAGAAATATAGAAGGAAGCTTTAACTTATTAATGTACCGCAGCAAGCTGCGGGGTATTTAACCCATTTAGGAATAAACCTCAAATTCAAATAGGTTTAGCAGTTACAGAAAAAGAAGGCATTCCAATATTTCACAAGACTTATGAAGGTAATGTTATTGATCCTAGAATATTCCATGATCTTGTTCCAGAATTTCATGATTTAAATATTAAAGATTTATTTATTGTCTGGGATAGAGGAATTAGTTCTAAAGAAAATATTATCGACGCTAGAAATGCAGGATTTCATGTTATATGTGGATTATCCATAAGGTTGAATCTAAAAGATTATGTTAATGAGATAAAAATTCAAGAAGATTTACTTAACATAAAAAATAGAATTAGACTAAAAAAATCTATTTTCTATTGTATTAAAAAAAAATTCAACTATCAAGACATCAAAGGCCACATAGTACTTTGTTATAATGAAGAAATGGCAAGATTCAATAAAGAAAAATTATTAGACAATATATACAAAGCAAAAGAATGTCTTGAAAAAAATAAACCATTCCCTGAATACTTAAAAAAATATTTTAATAAGAATAATTCTATTAATGAAGATAAAATAAAAAGTGATTTAGAATTTGAAGGATATTCTTTACTTTTTAGTACAAAAAACTTAGATACAGAAAATATAGTCAGACAATACTTCGAAAAAGATAAAGTAGAAAAAGCATTTAGATGCTTAAAAAGTACACTAGGAATCAGACCAATAAAACATTGGCTAGAAGAAAGAGTCAAAGCACACATCTTCATTTGCTACATTTCATATCTATTAATTTCATTACTTGAAACAAAATTAAAAATAAAAAAGATATCAGCCATAAATGCACTAGATAAATTAAATACAGCATACAAAATACACCTAAAAAATAAAAGACTAAAAGAAGAATTTACAAAAATTGTTACACTTTCAAATGAACAAAGGACTATAATAAAAGCAGTTGACAAAAAAATACTGAAATGTTGTGTATAAAAAGCAGGGCAAACTCAGGATATAAAATATAAAATACTTTTACTAAACTAGATAAATTTCTTAAATTTCTCGTTAATATCTAAGTTGTAATGACGAAAAATCCTCTCTTAAAAAATTGGGTAATACTTTAAGCAGCTTATTAGTGATCCTAGCAAGAGAAAGTCAAGGAATGCTAATTCCTATGGATATTGCTCTGATAGCGATTTTAGGATTTCTCCTTTATTGGATTACATCACAGATAAACAATGTCAAAGAAATACAAAAAAAAGATACACCTTAAAATTTCCTAAGAAAGACTCTGTTAAGAAACTGAAAAAGAAAGTAAAGAGAATACTTGGAACCAGAGCAACACTTAAACTACAGATTGTAGAAGTTATCAAACAGATTAATCTAATCCTCAGAGGTTGGATGAATTACTTTAAATTTGGT
>CAZGCP010000107.1:0-2040 GCA_964524525.1 Candidatus Woesearchaeota archaeon | reverse complement strand
ACTTGTACTGCAAATTTCTCTGGTATAAAGGACAGAACTGAAAATAAATATTATATAAAATGTAGAGATAATCCTTTAGCAAATGAAAATAAAGATAAAAATACAAACAAACAATCAGAAGTATTAACAATTAAGGGTTCACAGCAAATACAAATAACTTCTTTAGAAATTAATGGACAAGCAATTGGCTCTACAATTAAAGATTCAAGAAATGAAATTCCTATAGAAATAAGAGTAAAAACAGCTGAAGGTGTTGATAATGGAAAAACAAGATGCCAGTATCAATATGAAGATGCTAATTATTATTTTAATATGGACTTTTCAAATACAAATACTCAAAAAATGTGGTTAACAGAGGGGATTTATGATATCCCTATAACTTGTACAGATAAAGCAGGAAATTCTCAAACTGCAAATGCAATCTTTACAATTGAAATTGATGATGAAGAACCTCGAGTAATAAGAGTGTATAATAGTGAAGGTTCATTAAATATAGAAACAAATGAAGAAGCAAGATGTTTTTATGATACTAAAAATTGTGATTATAAAACAGAAGAAGGAACAATGTTAGAATCTTCTTCAGATAGAAAAAAACATTCAATTTCATGGGATGCAGGAAAAACTCTTTACATTAAATGTGAAGATAAATATGGAACAAAACCTCTTCCAGAAAAATGTACTTTAGAAGTAAGTCCATATGAAGTTTAAAGGAAAACTTAAAAACCAAAATAATTTAAATTAGATATTAAAAGAGGAAAACAAAATGATTAAAAAAAATTCAAAAAATAATTTATCCTTAATTCCGAAAGGGAAAAAGGCACAAAAAGAAATTAACCAGGGGAATAAGGAGTTTTCTAATTTGCACCTTTTTCCACAAGGGAAAAAGGCACAAAAAGAAATTAACCAGGGGAATAAGGAGTTTTCTAATTTGCACCTTTTTCCACAAGGGAAAAAGGCACAAAACAAAATGTCTTTTGGGATGATTTTTACTGTTTTTTTAATTGCTGTGTTTTTAGGATTTGCGTTTTTCGGTATAAGGAGTTTCTTGGGAAGTGTAGATGAATCAAAAATATTAAAATTTAAAAAAGATTTACAAGGAGATATAGATGATGTTTGGAATGATTTGGGAAGGAGTTCTCAACCAGGAAAATATCTTGTTCCAGATAAAATAATAAAAATTTGTGTAAATCAAACAGATACAAATAATAATTTTCTTATTTATTATGAAGATAGAAGCTTTCCAGAAGAAAAGAAATTAGAACATTTGAATATGGAAAAAACATTAGGTGAAGAACAAGGAGTATGTTTTGAAAACAAAAATGGAAAAATTGAAATGATGATAAAAAAAGGTTCTGGAGAACAAACAGTAACCTTGGAAAAAATTTCTGAATAAAAATGAATTATTTATGAGGGTGAAATGAAAAATTTATATAATAAAAAAAGAAACAAAAATAAAAAGGGTTTTATGGATTTGTCTTTTGGGTGGATTTTTGGTTTAATTGTTGGGGGAGTGGTTTTGTTTTTAGCTATTTATATGGCTACTCAATATGCTGGATTTGAAAAAAAATCTCAAACAGCACAGTCAGGAAGACAAATGGAAGCATGGTTTAATTCTTTAAATACTGGAGAAAATGTCTCACTATCAACAACTTTAACCTCTTCAGTTGAAACAAGAATTTATAGTGAATGTCAAAGTTATGGAGAATTTGGAAAGCAAATATTAAGAGTAGATGAAAAATCAATGAATGAATTTCAAACAGGAATGGAGATAGATTTTAAAAATCAATACATTTATATTTCTGAAAGCTCGAGTGAAATACCTGAAAAATCTTTTTCAGTATTTTCAAATACCTTTAATTTCCCTTTTAAAATTTCAAATTTAATTTACATAATTCCTCTATCAAAAGAATATTGTTTTGTTGGTGATGAAAATAGAAAAGAGAAAATAGAAAATTTAAATAGAAATAATTTGAAAGTTGCAGATTCAGTGGGTGAATGTAATGAAGATTCAGAAACAGTTTGTTTTACTTCTGGTAATTG
>CAZGCP010000106.1:0-2089 GCA_964524525.1 Candidatus Woesearchaeota archaeon | reverse complement strand
AAATAACATAACCTAAAATCAAAAAAACAAGAAATATAATAAACATTAAGAAAAAAGATTTTCTTTTATTTATCTTGATTTGATCTCTGAAATCTATTCTTTTTTCCATTTTTAATTAAATAATTCAGTCTTTTTAAAATTTTCAAAATATATGCCAAAAGTTTTATAAATGGAATGATCCAAATAATAACTTCAAGTACAAAAAAACCTCAAAAAAGATGTTACTTATTAATAACAACAATACCAAAAGATTTATAAAGTAATAATACTACATAGTAGTAACAAAAAGTAGCATAGCTACTTTAAGAAAAAATAAATACAAAAACAAACAAAAATGACAAACGAAAAATATAATGTTTGGAACAGCTTTAGAAGTGGTGTTAAAGATGTTACAAAAGCACTTTATCACGATGGAAAAGGAGTTCCTGAAATGCCTAAAGAAGATTCAACTACTGGAGCTTATGCAGTAGGACAAGGTGTGGGACTTATAACAAATTTTGTAGGTTTTGCTTTAGGAGTGCCAACATTAAAAAGTGGGTACCAAGCTATTAAAGGGTCAAAGGCAAAATCACATCAACAAGCTGTTGCAAGAAAAAGCGCAGATATAACAAGAAAATTTAATTAAACCTTCATTTTATTTTTTAGAAGGTTTTTATTTTTTTAAAAAGAATTTTAAATATAATTTATACTTTATCTATACTAAAAAATTTATTTAGAAATAATGACAAAAATATCCAAAGTTAAAAAATATTCTGGAAAGGAAATTGAAAGGATTTTACATCCTATTGTCAAAGAGTGGTTTTATTCAAAATTTGAAAATTTTTCAGAACCACAGAAATATGGTGTTTTAAATATTTGGAAAAGAAAAAATATACTAATTTCAGCTCCCACAGGGGGGACCAAAACTCTTACTTCTTTTTTATCTATACTAAACAAATTAGTTATTCTTGCAGATTCTAATTATCCTGGAGAATTAGAAGACAAGATTTATTCCTTGTATGTTTCTCCATTGAAAGCTTTGAGTAATGATATTCATAAAAATTTAATTGAACCCCTTGCAGAAATTGAAGGTATTGCAAAGGAAAGAAATATTGAATTAAAAAAAATACGAATTGGTTTAAGAACCGGAGATACGAGCCCTTATGAAAGAACCAAAATGGCAAAAAACCCTCCCCATATTATGATAACCACTCCTGAAACTCTTGCAATTGTGCTAACATCAAAATCATTTGTTAATGCTTTCAAAGCAGTAGAATATTGCATTATAGATGAAATTCATTCTTTAGGAAATAAGAGAGGGGTTTATTTGAGTTTAAGTTTAGAAAGACTTAATGAAATGAGTGAAATATGGCCTGTTAAAATTGGTTTAAGTGCAACAGTAGAACCTTTGGAGGAAGTTGCAAAATTCTTAGTTGGAATAGATGAAAAAAGAGAGGTTGGAATTGCAAAAGTTCCTTTTAATAAAAAAATAGATATTGATGTTTTAACTCCAGTAAAAAATTTAATTGAAGACAAAAATATCCGTGAAGAAACATATTATTTAATGGACGAATTAATTCAAGAACATAAAACAACACTTATATTTACAAATACTCGTTCAGCAACAGAAAGGGTTGTTGAGAATTTAAAGAAAAAATTTCCATCAAGATATAATTCTGAAAATATTGCAGCCCATCATTCTTCTTTAAGTAAAGATTATCGTTTTAAAATAGAAGAAGATTTAAGGCAGGGAAAATTAAAAACAGGGGTTTGCTCTACTTCCCTTGAATTAGGAATTGATATAGGATTTATTGATTTAGTAATTTTATTGGGAAGTCCTAAAGCGAGTTCAAGAGCATTGCAAAGAATTGGAAGAGCAGGACATAAATTACACCAAATTGCAAAAGGAAGATTTATTGTTCAAGACAGAGATGATTTAATCGAATGTTCTGTTATACAAAAAGAAATGCTCGAGGGAAAAATTGATAAAATACAATTTCCTTACAATGCTTTGGATGTTTTATCACAACAAATTTATGGTATGGCTATTTACAAGATTTGGGATTTTAATGAACTTCTTGAAACAATAAGAAAAAGCTATTGTTATTCT
>CAZGCP010000105.1:0-2111 GCA_964524525.1 Candidatus Woesearchaeota archaeon | reverse complement strand
TGAAGTTCCTAAATCTTCTCCATAAAGATTTATCGCCATCCAATTATAATCTATGGAACCTCCTGCAAAAGTTGCATTTATAACAGAATTATCTGAACTTGTTATTTGAAGATTACTTTCAGAAGTATAACCACTAATATAAAAATATCCATAATTTTCTTTTTCAACTACACAAGGAATTTTAGTACCATAATAAAAAGACAAATTACATTCTGGATCATTTCCTTTAAGATAAGAATTACTTCCATAATATTTGTCTCCTTCATAAATATAAGTCTTTCCAGAATAACATTCTACTTCTTTTTGGGAATCTTCAGTCATCTCATTCAATTCTTCTTCAGAAGTTCCTCTACCTCTTAAAAAATCCTCATATTCCGAATGAAGATATACATTAAAATCTTCTCTTGTTGATTCCATTACACATTCTTCTTGGTCGTTTTTTCCCTTGAATTCATAAAAAGTGGTGTAATTAACAATAATTCCTGTTTTTTCTACTCCAAAAAAACCTCCAATCCCTAGAAAATCGGCAGCATCCGTTTTATCATCACAAATCATTGTATCCCCATTTGGACAAGAATTTTCAAATTTTGTAAAAAGAAATTCACTATAATTGGAATCACAATCTTGACTAGGAATTTTTATATTATTAATATCAAAATACTCACACTCCTGACTACAACAAACTTCAACATCTGAAGAAGATAAAAGATTTCCTCCAGAACCTAAATCACAATACTCTGATTGATTACATTCATAACCTCCTAAATCAGAACAACTTCCAGAAGAATCAGAAGAATCATTGTCAATTGAATCATCTTCATTCAAAACACACTCCTCTTGACAACAAACAATACTAGAATTTTCAATATTATAAACAGAACCATCGCAATATTCAGACTCATTGCAAATACTTCCATTTAAATCTAAACACATTCTCTCATCAGCACTTAAATTCCGAGTTTGGTTTGTTTGAAAAACACTTTCACCCTCAGTACAATTATGAACCTCAACAGGTTTCCCTGAAACATCTCCACATTCATTAACATCGCTACAAGTTCTTGTTTGAGTTCCATTCACACATTCTCCCCATTCAGTACAATCCCATTCAGGAACACACTCACAACTCTGTGTTTCAATAGGTTTTCCTTCATCTGTTCCACATTCATTAACATCGCTACAAGTTCTTTCCTGAGTTCCCCCAATACATTCTCCCCATTCAGTACAATCCCATTCAGGAGTACAAATTTTACTGTGAGTTTTCAAAAAATAAACATCAGCTTTTCCATCTGATATAGATGCTACTTTAACAATTAAATCATAATATTCATCCCCATTTAAATTCACTAATTTCTTATCTCCTTCTTTAAGAAATAAGGTTTGGGGGTCGCTTCGAATAGTTATCTCAACTTCATCTCCTGAAACAGAATCAATAGTTGCTGTATGTTCTTGATCTTCAAATTCAAACTTAGTTTCTTTTCCTTCCTTCATTGAAACCACCTTTCCTGCATCTAAATCTTCCTCAGACAATTTCCCCCCAGAACTTAAAACAACTAACAAAATAATCCCAACTACAAATAAAATCCCAATACCAATAACAGACATTTTTATCATTGGATTACTAAATAATTCTGAAATAGAAGATTTTTTTGTTTTAGAATTTTCTAAAGGTTTATTACTTTCTATAGGATTTTTTCCTTGAGAAACTTGTTTCTTTTGTGTCTTTTTAATATTTTCAAAACTTTGTTTTTTCCCTGAACTCTGAAAAGAATTTTTATTTGTTTGTTGAAAAGCTTGTTTTTTAATGGGTTTTTTTCCTTGAGAAACCTGCCTTCCTTTTTGTTGTATATTTTGAGATTGCTGAGGCAAACCAACAGCACTTTCCCAAGAAGCTTCAATCTGAGAATCTTTCCAACCTTTATTTTTCAAACCTTGCTTTATTGTCTGTTTATTCATTCCCCGAGAACGAGCTTTCTTCATATAACTAACAAGTCTTTTATTCACCTCTACCATCTTTAATAAAATCTAATAGAAAAATCAATTTATAAAATTTATTAAACAATTAAAGGAGCTTCCACATCTCCCTGACAATTAAACTCTTCAAACTTTCCATT
>CAZGCP010000104.1:0-2225 GCA_964524525.1 Candidatus Woesearchaeota archaeon | reverse complement strand
CTTATAAAAATGATATATTTTGCTTCTCTATTTGGAAAATATTTATGAATTCCGTAATATGCTTCATGTCCATGAATATATTTTATTTTATCTTTTTGTTCTTGAGTTAATTTTGAAAAATCTTTTCCCCCTCCTATCTCTTCTTGAGAAAGTTTTCTTTTCAAATTTTGATTTAAAGATGCTCTTCCGTTTTTTGGAAGATGTAAGAAAATGTAAAGTGGTTCTTTTGAGGGTTTTTTGTCTTTTGTCATAAGGAATTTAACAAATGTTTATTTATAATTTTTTAGATTGGTTTATAATTAATTTAGTTTGTCTTATATATCTCATCATGGTGTTTATAATTCTCAAAACAAATTTCTTTATTTTCCTTATCAAAACTAAAAACCAAAACAAAAGAGCCAGAAACTGAAATTTCCGCCGCTAATGCGTCTTTTTTCGATTCGCTTAAAAAATCCACATTAGAGCCAATATGAACTCTTTTTAAGTGTTGTAAGGGTTTTCTCAAATTTTTATAATGTTCAGGATTAGAATTAATTATTTCATTAATTTTCTTTAAAATATGTTCATAAGATTTTTTGTCTTTTTTAGATAATTTCCTAAGAATCTTTTTAGAATATCTTAAAAAATAGATTATTATCTTTTGTAAATTATTCCTCTTTTGTCTAAAACTTGTATGTATAAAATTTTATTTCTAGAATCTACATCAACTAAAGCCCTAAAATCTCCAATTCTTAATTTATGATATTTGCTTCCCTCATAATGTTCCAGAAACCTAAAGGGATTTTCTCTTATATTCAATATTTTTTTAACAATTCTTTGAGAATCTTTTGAAGAAATTTTTCTAAGAAACTTTCTCACTTTAGGATGCCAAACCACCTTAAACATTTTAAAGAAATTCTTTTTCAATATCTTCTGAATCTACATATTCATCCTCAGAAGTTTCTCTGGCCTCCATTAATTCTTTTTTAGCCCAATCACTTAATTCTCCTTCTGGATCCTTTATATTTTTATTATAGAACAATATTTCTTTAATTAAATCCAGATCCTGCTGAATTTTTTGCAGTTTATTTGTTTCTGTTTTTGTCAATTCCATACTAATTAAAGTCAAAAATTATTTATAAATATTTCTCTGTATTGAAAAGAAAAATGATACTCAATAGAAATCATAATCTTATTCCTCAATAATATTTCTCAACTCTTTTAAATCTTTGAAAGGAGTTTTTTTCTGTTTTTCAACTTTCTTCATTTCTTCAATAAATTCGGGTCTTAATCCGGGTTCTAATAATTCTTGTCCGTATAATTTAATTGCCATAGCAATAGCTTGTTCTTTTGTTTTCAGACCATACTTGCCTTTAATTATATCAAGAATTCTATTCTCGTTTTCAGGAATTTGTATTGTAGCTTTAACCATTTTAGATTTATTGTTTTTTACTACTTTTTATAGTTTTTTGTAGTATTTAAATTTTTTTATATCTTGGCTAGAAAAAAAGGTCTGTTATTGGTAATAACAAAAACTTTATAAATAGTCTGTTATTGGTAATAACAATGAATATTGGAGAATTAAATCCTTGGTGGGAAAATAAGTATGCAATTGAAGAAGATAAACACATAAAAGAATTGTCAAATATAAAATATGTCCACATTCCTGAAATTTTAAATCAAGAATTTTTACAAAACAATATTTACACTATAAGAGGGCCGCGTCAGATAGGGAAAACAACTTTTCTAAAACAATTTATAAAAAAGAAATTAAAAGAATGTGAAGAAAAAAGTATTTTTTATTGGACATGTGATAATCTAAATAATTATAATGATTTAATAGAATTATTAAGAGAATATTCTGAATATTGTAAGGAGAATAAAATCAAAGAAAAATATGTTCTAATTGATGAAATAACCTCTATTCCTGAATGGCAAAAAGGAATAAAATTCATAGTCGATAATAATATACTTCCAGACACTTGTTTTATTCTCACTGGCTCTAATATAATTGATTTAAAAAAAGGATCAGAAAGACTTCCTGGGAGGAAAGGAAAACAAGGAAAAGACTTGTTTTATATGCCCTTAAAATTCAGAGAATATGTTAAACTTATTAATCCCTATTTTTTTAATAAACATAAGGAAGATAATTTAGAAAAACTAAAATTTGTTTCAGACAAAATAAAAATACATTTCAAAAGATATCTCAAAACAGGAGGGATTCCTTTAGTTATTAATGAATATGA
>CAZGCP010000103.1:0-2326 GCA_964524525.1 Candidatus Woesearchaeota archaeon | reverse complement strand
TAAAAAAAGCAAGAACACTAATTAACTTGAACTTTTCTTTAGATTTTTAATAAAATGAATAAAAAATCTTACAATGAAAAATAAAACTAACAGTAAAATAATAGTTCCAAAAACAAGATAGTAAACATGGAATTTTTCTTGTAGGGGGTTCATAAGATAATAAATTAACCTCTCACTAAAAAGAAGAAGCATTATTATCAAAGCACCTTTATAAAATCCTTCAACAAATCCTTTACTAAAGGAAACTGAATTTTTGGAAGCCATATAAAAAGAAAAAAATGCTATTTTAAATAACTATCTCTTTTTCTTTTTATTGAAAAACAAAGACAAAAACATTAATCCTATTCCTATGAGCATCATAGCCAAATCAAGAGGTATTGCAGTGCCTATATGACAAACAATAGTTTTACAATTAATTGGCCAAGGAGCTCCGATAAAATAACTTGATGCTCCAAAAATAAAAGAACCAATTCCAAAAATAATAAAAAGTGATCTCATAGAAAAAATTTTAGATTAAGACAAAGATAACCAAAAATTATTTTTATCTTTATTCAGATTTACAAACAAAACAAAAAGAAAAATTTTTGTTAATCTTCAGGAATAATTATATTTGTGAAAATTTTTATTAATGAAAGCCGTATACGAAAATAAGACTAAAATTTGAGATTATGGAAGGAAAAAAATCACTAAACCTATTTTTTGGTTCTTACCCGGATAGTAGCTTTATAGAAGATTTATCCCTTGTAAAAGAGTATTCTGAAAAAGAAGTCTTGGAATTAATTGATTTAGTTTTGGAATGGTATCCTAAGGAAGATGTTGACAAAGAGTGGGAAGAATGGTCTAAAAATTTTCAAGAAAAAGAAATTAAGAAAAAGAAATCTGTCATAAGAGTATTCATTTTCATTTTTAAAGAATTTGCTTCTGGAAAAATAAGTGAAGAAGAATTGAAAGAAGATTTTGAAACACTTAACTTACATTTATCTTATTTAAATAATTCTCTTGACAAAATTAAATCTTCAAAAGATTTTATTAAAAAAGCCTTATCAGGTAAAAGACCTTTTGAAAATGAAATAAAAAATCTTGATTGGAGTATTGATGAAAAAAAATATGCTGATGGAACTAAAGAAAATATAGCAAATATAGAAATTGTTTACTCTAATAAAGGGGAAAAAGATATTGCTCAATTTGACTTAAATCCAAAAGCATTAAAACATTTAATTTTAATGTTACAAAAAATAGAGGATGAATTATGCCAGGACATAGTTTAGACACATTAACAGAAATAGAAAGAAAAAATATTGTAAGAGGTTATTCATTAACAACATATGAAAAACCTAGAGAATCACAAAAGAAGTCAAAAGAAAAAGATGAGGTAATTGATAGTGTATTAATAAATACTTTTT
This sequence comes from Candidatus Woesearchaeota archaeon, assembly GCA_964524525.1. GTDB lineage: Archaea > Nanobdellota > Nanobdellia > Pacearchaeales > GW2011-AR1 > DATFJM01. The sequence goes on along the minus strand of CAZGCP010000103.1, from coordinate 923 downwards.
TTCGTTACATGCAAGAAAAACCCTTTGATTATGAATTCTTTCTTTTGAAATTTCTTAGTGAAGCAAATAAAGAATTCCCTAGAAGAGGGATTGAAGACACTTTAAATGCGAACTATGGAAAACCAAAAGATTTAAAGGGATTCCCCCATATAATTATTAATATGAAAAATACAAATGAATTTGATGAACCAAAAAAATCATTGGAAGAAACAGCGGGAGAATGTCAAGAATCACATCAAATAAAAGATTTAACAAAAATTAAAAAAGATATAATTGATTTATTTGATAATTCAAATAAACAAAATTATTGGAAAAGCTCAAATGAAATTTCTCAAATAACAGGGTATTCAGTTAAAGAGATTGAAAAAGTGATAAATCCCACTAACTTTGTTGGTAAAAATAATGGAAAAATTACGACAAAAAAAGCTTATGACAAATATACTCCTTTTTTAAAACAAGTATTGGATTTAATGAAAAATAACTATAACTGATGGAACAAATCTTACTATGTGGTTTTGGAGGTTTGCTTTATCATGTTTTTCCTCTTTTAGAATCCATAAAAAATCGTGATAATACGGGCATGATGGTGGGTGAACATCCGGATTTTATGTTAGAAATAAAAAAAATTCGGTTTTGGGTTTGTTTAATAATTTATGTAGGGATAGCATGCGGATTTGGTTACGCCTATTTTATAAATATGACAGAGGTTCATGGTATTTTAGAAATACACATAGGTATTTCAACTCCATTAATTTTGAGAAGCATGCTTAACCTTAAATTATCTGCATGAAAAATGCAAAACCAAATAAAAACCCACCTAAAAGAAGAAACCTCAATTGAAAATCATCTTAAAAAAGACCGCTTGAACAAATAGTAAAAAGTGCCTAACATAGCATAATAAAACATTGCTCACTTTCTTCAAA
>CAZGCP010000102.1:0-2328 GCA_964524525.1 Candidatus Woesearchaeota archaeon | reverse complement strand
GTGTGCTCTTCCGATCTAAGATTATATCCTTCTAAAAATATTTTTAATCTGTCTTAAGCATCATAATTTATCTAAGTTTATTCAGTAATGTTAAATTAAATCTTTGTAAACTTCATTAGTCTTTTTAGTAATTTTTTTCCAGGTAAAATTTAGAGAAACATTTCTATAAGCTTCATCACCCATTCTTCTCAGGAGAACTTCATCTGTCAATAATTTAGAGATTGAGTTTTTTAGAGATTCCCTATCATCTAAAGCCGTGAGAAAACCAGTCTTCCCATTTTTAATTAATTCTGGAGCAGGTCCGATATTAGATGTTATTACGGGGGTTTTTGAAGCACCTGCTTCAAGGAGAGGAATACCAAAACCATCGGAATCTGTAATGGGGAAGACGAAAATTGAAGCAAATTGATAAGCACCTAAAATGTCATCCCTTGTAGGACTGGTAATAAATCTAACATTCTCCTCTATATTAAGCTTTTTCACCAATATCCTTAAATCTTTTTCATACTCATCATCATAACTACGTCCAATCAACCATAGAGTGGTATCTTTAAAATCTTTTTTAATTTCTTTCATAACTTTAATCAGATCCTCAAGATTTCTATAGTTTCGTAGTAATCTTCCTACATAAAGAATCATTCTTCCTTTAGGATGATATTTTCGAATAAATTTTTTTTCTAAATGGAGATCAGAGAATTTATCAATGTTTACTCCATGTGGAATAACTCTTATTTTCTCTGCGGGTACATTGAAATTTAGAGTCCATAGCTTTTCATGCTCAGAATGTACTATAATCCGGTCTACAATATTCAAAAAGAAATTCTTAAAAATTTTGTCATAAAATTTCATTCTATTTGCCCCTTTTATTTTATCTTTAAACAGATTGAGTAAATACATTTTCCTTAAGGTTCCATGGGCAGTAAAGACAAAAGGTTTTCTTCTGATACCTGCAAATAAAGTAGATATATCTGTCTGGAAGGTTCTAAAAGAGTGTGAATGAATTATGTCATGATCGTATTTAAAGAAATTTAAAGGAAGTTGAGGGGTTACAAAATAGTGAGAGTCACCTAATCTATATTTAATAGGAAATCTATGAATTTTAACTCCCTCCATTATTTCAAACTTTGGAAGATTTCTTGAAATTGATTTATGAGTCAGTATATTTGTAGTAAAAACTCTTACATCATATCCCAATTGTGCTTGAATTTTTGAAACGTTGTAAGTGTGAACAACTGGTCCTCCATAACCAAAAGCGGGTGCAAAAAAGGGTACGGTTCTTAATATTTTTAACATTTTAATATATTTTCTCTAAAAATTAAATTGATAAGTAAAAGATATAAGAAATAATTTGGGTGAAAAGATTAATTTATCATGAATTTTCATCCTATTGAAGATTGTAAATATATAAAAAGATTTCTTTCTAAAAATAAGGTTCATAATTCCTTGATTTTTCTGCTTGATTTTTGAATAAAATATTTATAGAGAGTTAGACTTTATAGGTTGATAAAATGAATGAATCTGATTATCAAAGTGAAAGCCTAAATGATTACTTTGCAAAGTCAAATTTAGAAGAAGGAAGAACGGTTTGGAAAGAGAGAAGAACCAGGATTTTTAATATATATAATAGAGTCCAAAAAGATTTAGAAAAAGATATGAAAATCTGTGAAATAGGAATAGGAGAAGGATTTCTTTTAAAATTACTTTATTTAGATCGATATAGAAATCTTACTGGAATTGATGTTTCCGGTTATCTAATAAATAAACTGAAAAAGGAATTTCTTCAAAAGAATTATAAAATCAAATTAGTTAAGCAAGATATCTCTAAATTATTAGATGTTTCTACAGAATACGAAGTTGTTATTTGTGTTGATATCTTGGAACATATCAAGGAGATAGAAAATGCAATCAGTAATATCCACGATATGTTAAAAAAAGGAGGGCTTTTATTTATGACTCTTCCTTGGAATGAAGAAATAATTAATAATATGGTCATTTGTCCATATTGTAAAAATAAGTTCCATCCAATTGGCCATTTTCATAGTTTTAAATCAATAGAGGATATAAAAAATTTTTTAGGTGGAAAATTTCAAATCACAGAAATAGATTTTTGTAAACCAGTTGATTTGAATCTAATAAATAATATTTTCTACTTTTTGAAAAAGACCATATTAAGACCTCTTTATTTTAAAAAGGGAAAACCCAAATACCTCTCAACAATATTTGTGAAAGCAAAAAAATTTTAATCTCATTAATATTTAGATATCTTTAAGTTATCTAATATATATATAACTCAAAGTTTTTCCTTTTGTCTTAGATTTTATACCCTCT
>CAZGCP010000101.1:0-2335 GCA_964524525.1 Candidatus Woesearchaeota archaeon | reverse complement strand
GAAGCATTGCTTTTTTTCCTATTTTTTTTAACAGGTTTGTCATTTTATTAATAATAGATTTATATTTTTATATTTTCTTGTTATTACTAATGAATTACAAGTTTATAAATTTAATTATTTCTTTTCTGAAAATAATAATTAATATCCAAATCTTTTTTCATATCCCTTATGAGAAAACCATTCAAGCAATATATTTACAAGTTTTATTTCATTAGTTTCAATAGTATAAATCAGTCTCCAGGAATTAGGCAGATCATATTTCCATAAATTAGTTACTTGATATTTTTTTACATATATTTTAGGCCATAATTTTTTTGGAACTTTTGTTCCTGAGAAAGGATTTTCTTTTAAATCTTTTATAGCTCTTTTTAAAAATTCTAAAAGCTTTTTGTCTTCATGTTTTCCTTGCTTTAATTTATTAAAATCGTGTTTTAGTTTTTCTGAAATAAATGCTACTTGTATTTCATGATTCCTATATCCTGTATTGTCCAAATTCATGATATTCTCTAAATTTTACTTAATAACTAAATTTTTTGAAGAAATTTTTTTAAGTCTTGAAGGATTGTATGTCCATATTATACATCCATCTTTATTAATAATTATTTTTCCTGATTCTTCTAAATAGTTTAAAATTGTTAAAAATACCTGATACATCATTTTTTTTGGAAGTTTTTTCCATAATTGATATTTTCCATACTCTTGACTATTTTTTTTAATAACATTTTCTACCATAAGCACAGATGCAAGTGTAGGATTATATAATAAGTTTTTTTCCATATTATATTTAAGTATATAATATTTATAAATTTAATTATTTAATAAATTTAAAAAATCAAGAACTATTTTATTTCTTTTTCTTCTTACTTTTTCCAGAATTATTTTTGGATTTTGATTTTTTAGAAGTTTTCTTTTTATTAGATTTCTTACAAGGATTTTGTGAAATAAGGTAATAAATAACTGCAATAATCAAGACAATTGCAAGTATTTGTATCCAACTTATTTTTCCATCTTCAGTTCCAAAAAATGGAAGTTTTAGTTTAGCAGGACAAGAAACTTCTTTTGTTTCACCTTCTGAACTAATACATTCTTGATATTTTCCTTCAGGGTCAAAATGCCAAATATTCTCATCATCATCATCATCATCTTTTACAAGAAAAATTATTTCAGCAGGATTTAGTTTATTTTTTTGTGTTTCATTAAATTCATTTTTAGGATTCCAAGTCCATTCTCCTGTCCATTCATAACGAAGAACACCATCATCACAACCATTAGGGTCAGCAGAAGTGTTTTCTATATAAGAACAACTACCTATTTTCATATCTGCTGTATTTTCTGTAATTGGAGGATTATCTATACAATCTCCTTCTAAAGATTCACAAGCATCTCCTATACAATTTCCAGGAGCTTGATATGAATTACCTGAATCAGGCCCACATTCCCCAGAATTCCAAGAACAACTACATTCTGTAGTTTTATTATACTCCCAATCACAACCTGGAATTTTAGATGAATTATTTATTATAATCTTTTCAACTCCACAATAACCATCTACTTTATTTTCTTCAACACTCTTTTTTGCTACCTTTTGAGAATCACTATGACAAGCAAGTTCTTCTTCATAATTCATACAATATTTTATATTTTCTGGCACAGTATCCATATATTTTATTTCTAATTCTTTTGCATTACTTCCAGAGTTATCTGAACTTTTTTCTTCATTAACAATAAAATAAAATTCAGCAATCTTTTCATTTTTAAAATTATCTTCATTTTTAAGAGATTTTTCTAAATGAGTTTGGTTTATTGTAATATTTGCATAAGCTGTTCCTTCATTATTAACACTTCCATTTACATTCTTTATGAAATCGTTTTGGAACCTGTATCTATCATTTTCCCATACTTCAAAAACAACTTCTTCGCCTTGTGAAAATCCAAAACCCTCAGCAAACATATAAACTGTTTTTTCTCCTCCTTGTTCTAATTTCAAGTGAGGAGTTTTATCAGTTTTAGTGTATCTTTTATTACCCCATTCATCATAACCCCAATACATCTCTATTTCTTGTGTTTCTATTATTTCTTCTTCATCTACTTCCCCACTTTCAGGCTTACCACACACTTTTATAGGATACTCTTCTGGTCCACCAATATGAGAATTTTCTAAGCTGTACATTGAAAGTAAAGGGATATATCCTGGTGGACAGTTATTGTTTTCTATATCATCCTTATTTTCAAAAACTTTACTTTCATCTTGGTTAAATACAAGATGATTATCTCCCACTGTTTGGCCATCCCGACAATCTCCCCACCTATTTATACATCCAGCAGCTTCACAAGA
>CAZGCP010000100.1:0-2341 GCA_964524525.1 Candidatus Woesearchaeota archaeon | reverse complement strand
CCTTACATTTATGAGCTTTATTATTCTTGGGTAATTGGAGATGTGTTTAAGGAAGGAAAAAACGAACAAACACTAAAAGAAGTTATGAAAACAATAATTGAAACATCCACCTCTCCAGTTAGTTGGGACACTCTGGCAAAAAAAAGCTCTATAAAAAGCCATTTAACAGTAAGTTCATATGTAGAATTACTCTCAAACTTGTTAGTAGCTTTTCCTGTTTTTTTCAGAGATATAAGCCAAAACAAAACTCTTTACAGAAAAAACAAAAAAATCTATTTTTATGATAAATTTATTCTAGAAATTTTTTCAAAAAAATTAAATGTAGATATAAACGAACCCAAAATTGTAGAAGGGTTGGTGGGTTCAGAAATAAAACAAAAAAATATTCTTGAGGAAGTTTTTTTTACAAATATTAAAAGAGAAACAGATTTTGTTATAAACAATACAGGGATAGAAGTGAAATACCAAAATAAAATAAAAAAAGAAGACTTTCAAAACAAGAAGTATTTTAAAAATTATTTAATATTATCTAAAGACCAATATGAAAAAAATACTGTTCCTGTTTATCTCTATTTGTTCAAAGGGCAATAATCAATTATTTCATTTTCAAGAATAATCTCACCTTTAAATTTTAAAACTATTAATTTTGATAATTTCCAGAATGAAAAATACTAATAATTATTTTACATAAAATTTTAGATTCTCTTATTTTTCTTAACATTCTTATATTTTTTAGAAATTATTTTTTTTATCATTTGGATGTCTTGTTTTTTTATTCCTTTAATTAAATATAATGTAAAGAAATAAATCCCTGCTCCTATAATTATCATCAATATTCCAAAAATCCAATTCATATCCACTAAATAAGTAAAACCAATCAAAAATCCTGCCATAATTAAACCAGAGATTAAAGGCTTAATTAGTAATCTTCCTTCCCCTTTTATTTTAGAATATTTTCCTATTTTTCTTTTTATTGCAAATAAATATGTTCCTCTACTTATGACTGTTGCTACTGCTGCCCCTAAAATAGCAAATTCAGGCCCTTTATTGAACCACAAAGGAAGATTTTTTATTAAAATAACATTCAATACTATATTTAATATTAAAGAAAATCCCACTGCCTTTGTCAGTATCTTTGGTTTCTCTTTTGCTTCAAAAAAAGTTGAATATAAAACAACTAAAGGCATTATAAAAATAACTAAAGCTAAGGCATAGAAAGGAATTGTAGCAATAATATACTCTTTTCCATAAATAGCATAAATAAAATATTTTCCTATAATCCAAACACCTAAAACAGCAGGGATAGTGAATGTGGCTATTGCTTTGAATGTTTTTTTAAACCCTCTCTCAAATTGTTTCCCATGTAATTGAGTAAAAATTGGAAGTAAAACAGCTCCAAAACCAAATAAACTTCCTGCAGAAGTTGCTAAACTAAGAGCTGCACGATAAAAACCAAGATATTCTGCAGAAACTAATCTACCTAACATTAAGGTATCAATCTTTCCAAAAAAAGTCATAGAAAGACTAACTAAACTTACAAAACCTAAATAATTCAAAACCCTTTTCTTTTCAATTTCTTGTTTTTTAGCATCTTTATTAAAAAACAATTTTTTATCTGTTTTAATAAATACATACAAAGAGGTCAAAAACAAAGCTAATGCTAAAGAAACAAAAACTCCTGAAACCATTGAAGTTTCATTAGAAATTAAATAAATCGCTAAAACAACTAAACCAATTCTTAAAATCTGGAAAATGAATTCCATGATTGCTGCTTTTCTTAAATCCTTAAGTGCAGTTAAAATAGATTTGAAAAAACCAAAAGAAACTTTCATTAATAAATACAAACATGCAAATAATAATGGAAAATACATTTCTGGTTTTTGAAATATTGAGTCAGAAATTAGTCTTCCAAACACTATGATCAAGAATATTACTGCTATTGTTAAATAAAATTTAAATTTAAATAAATATCTTATGTATGCTGAAGCTTTTGCTTTTTTACCTATACCTAATGATTCTGAAGTATATCTAATAAGAGTTTTTCCCATTCCCAAATCTGTAAAAGTTACAAAAATTCCAATAATAGACAATACCAAAGAATAAATACCAAATAATTCTGGAAGAAGCATTCTTGCTAAAATAATAGCAAAAATTAATCCTCCTACTCGAGAAATAATTGTTCCTGTAAAATTATACATGGAATTTTTAATTGTTTTTTCTGTCAAAGAATCTTTTTTTCCTTTTTCTTTAATCTCTTCTCCCATAATCACTTATATTTTTTTGACTTTAAAAAATCATGGATAATTGAAATTTTATCTATTCTGTTTCTATGCCTTATTTC
>CAZGCP010000099.1:0-2356 GCA_964524525.1 Candidatus Woesearchaeota archaeon | reverse complement strand
TGCAACGAAGTGAAACCTTTTACCCTTTGTTATGCGAAATTTTAATTTCGTTGGTTTTCTCGTCGGTCGGGTAAAAGAAGTTTTTCTCTGAAAACAAAGTTTTCAGCTATCTGTCCGAAGGACGCAAGCTTTTCTCTCGTATCTCGGGTGGGTAAAAAATGAAATTTTAAATTTGGACGCAGTCTGGGAACAAGACATTAATAATTCAAAGCCCTTATACTCAATTCAGTTCCATTTTTTCCTTCCAAAAGATTATACATCAAAATTTCTGCCTTTTTAACAAGTTTTGAAGATACTATTTTATAAACAGAATCTTCCTCGATACTTCCTTTAAACTCAAAATATTTATCTAAAAACTCCCTAAAAAATTGTAATTTTTTATATCTCGAACCTCCCTTCCCAATTTTCTCCATTTTCCCATTACTTTTTCTAATTCCTCTTTCAAATTATTTTGTCTTTTTATATAAGAATTCACTCCGTTATCAATTATTTTTTTCATATCCATATAATTAAAAATATCTACAAACTTTTAAATATCTTCATAATATAATATTATTATGAATAAAATAAAAATAAATCTTGTAGGAGAAAATCTCTCAAGTAATGAATCTGAAGCCCATAATCTACAAAATAAATCTTTTTTTGGTGAAAAAAAAGGAGACAAAATAATCTATAGTTTGACAGAAGCAATGTATCTTTTAGAAAAAAACAAAGCAGAAATAATTTCAAAAAACAAAAATATTTCTTCAGAACAAGGAATGAAAAAATTTCAAAAAATTGACAAAAAATTCTCAACAAAATATCTTGTTTTTAAAGATTTAAGAAATAAAGGTTATATTGTAAAAACAGCATTAAAATTTGGAGCTGAATTTAGAGTCTATGACAAAGGAACTTCACCTGGAAAAACTCATGCAAAATGGGTAGTATTTACAGATTATGAAACAAGCAAATTTTCTTGGCAGGATTTTTCAGCAAAAAATAGAGTGGCAAACTCAACAAACAAAAAACTTCTTTTAGCAATTTTAGATGAAGAATCAGATATTTCTTATTATGAAGTAAAATGGATGAAAATAAGATGAATATAAAAACCGAATCAGGATTACAAAAACTACTAAATACTCCTACAAAAAATTGTAAACCCTTAGATTCTAAAAATATGATTGAAGCAATAAAAGAATCAGAAAAAAACCTAACAATCCATCTTTATTCAACAGGAAATATTATTCATCTAAGAAGAAAAAAGAATGAATCAAAATCAGATTTATATTATAGAAAAATAAGAAAAGAAAAATTTTTAGATTATGAAAGAGAAATGTATTGCCAAATATATCTTACAAAAGAAAAAGACGAAACATATTACTTAATAACCCATAGTATGAGTAGTGGAAGTCGGGCAGAACATAATCAAATGATTTATTATTTTTTAAAAAATAAAGATTTAAGAGAAAATATAGAAACATCAATTGCAATAATTGATAGAAAAAATATAATAAAAACACATAATTATGAAAACTATTCATATATGGATTTTGAAATAGGAAGTCAGGGATATCGTGAAGTTAAAGAAATTTTAGAAAAAAATCCCATTCCTCATTCAAAACGAGAACTTTCAAAAAACAACTTTTTAACAGGAGAAAAGAAAATTTATTTCAATGATAATAAAAGCAAAAAAATTATTTACAAAATTCCAAAAATAAAGGAATAATAACACAAAATCTTTATAACTATGAAAATTTTAATTCTAATATGCCACAAAAAGACACATCACAAATAAAAGAAAAAATAATAAACACTCTTAATGAAAGAGGTCCTAGTTTACCTATCCACATTTCAAAGAAAATTGAAATGAGTATGTTATTTGCATCTGCATTTCTTTCTGAACTATTATCTGAAAGCAAAATTAAGGTAAGTAAAATGAAAATTGGAGGTTCTCCATTATATTATGTTCCTAATACTGAAACACAACTAGAAAATTTCTCAGAATATTTAAAAGGAAAAGAAAGAGAAGCATTTGATTTGTTAAAAGAAAAGAAAATCTTGAAAGATTCAGAACAAGAACCCTCAATAAGAGTAGCATTAAGAAGCTTAAAAGATTTTGCAAAACCTTTAGAAAAATCAGAGGGATTGTATTGGAAATATTTTAATTATAAAGAAGAAGTAAATTCAAAACCTATTGAAAATCAAGAAATTCAAAAACCCACAGAATCAAAAAAAGAAGAACCTGAAAAAGAAGAATTAGAAAAAAAAGAATCAGAAGAAAATAAACAAGAAAAAAGTCCTGAAAAAACACAAAAACCAAAACAAAATAAAAAAACACCAAAATCCTCAAACAAAAAAAATGAAAAATTCTTCAACA
>CAZGCP010000098.1:0-2464 GCA_964524525.1 Candidatus Woesearchaeota archaeon | reverse complement strand
ATTCTGAAAAAATTTTGTTAACTTTCAGGAATAATTATATTTGTGAAACGTTTTTTATTTTGGAACGTAAAATAAAACAGAAAATAATTTAAATGCCAGTATCTTAAAAATAATATGGCATGGTATGATATATTTTACAAAGTATTTAATTTAAAAGATAGAACTATGGAACACAATAATTTTAATCAAAATAATTTTGGAGATAAAGATATAAATAAAGCATGGCAAGGCGCAGATATAATAGGTCCCAGTGGTTTTGGGGTTACTAACCTTGACTCATATATTCAAAGAGAAGATTTTAATAGAAATTTGAATAGATTCAAAAATTCCAAACTCTTGAGAAATTTAACAAGAGATACCGAAACAGGAATTGGTGAATAACAAAGAAAGATATGCCCTATAATATTCCATCTATTCTATTGCCCTTGATTGGGGATATTTAATTATTAGCAAGAGTACCTTATTTTATCACAGATATAAAAGAATAAGTTCTCAAAAACTTATATTTGATTCAATAATTGCGGGAGTATTATTGTTTGCTATAACCTACATTATAAGGTTATTTTTCTTTTATACTTTTCCTGATTTATTTAAATTATTTTCAAATATAATTAATTCATTTCATTATCACACTTGCCTTTTAGGGACATCTTCTTTTAGTTTTATATTTGCAATAATTTTCACACTTTCAGGAAATTATATTTTAAGGCAATATTTCAGGAAATTAAAATTTAAAATTTTTGTTTCTTCAATAGCTTTTTTAGGAGATGAATTAGAAAGTCTATTGTTAGAATCATTGATAAACAGCAAAATTATCCAGATAACCTTAAAAAATAATAAAGTTTATGTGGGATTTATTTTTGAAGTTAATGAACCTCAAAAAGCAAATTATATCATAGTTGTTCCTTTAGTAAGTGGTTATCATGATGATTTAACCAAAAAATTGAAATTTACTACTCCTTATGAAAGAGTTATAAATCCTGACTTAAAGAAAGAAAACAATTTACCAATAAGCGATTTTAAAATAGTTATTAAAAAAGACGAGATATTAACAGCCAACTTCTTTTATCCTGAAGTTTATGATAAATTCCAAGAACATATGGAAGAAGAAAACCCAAATAAAAACTCCGAGAACAACAAAAAACAGTAATAAGTGCCTAACATAGCATAATAAAACATTGCTTACTTTCTTCTAAAAAAATCCTGCTTCTAATTATCTTTCAGGGTTATAAAAAGAACTGCTTCTAAACGCAACGTTTTATATGCTTTTGCGTTGGTTTAACCTATTCTTTCAATTCCTCATAACCTTCCAAAATTAATTTTTCAGTATCTTCCCAACTCAAACAAGGATCTGTTATGGATATTCCTTTTTTCAATTCCTCTGGATTTCCTATTAATTCTTGGTTTCCTTCTTTTAAATTAGACTCTATCATTATTCCTAAAATATTATCATTCCCTCTTTTAATTTGACTTATTATGTTGTGAAAAATATCTTTTTGTTTTTTGAATTCCTTATTTGAATTTCCGTGATTGCAATCTATAATTAACCCCTTATTTACTTGTGATTTTTCTAATTGTTCTTGAATTTCTTTTACTGATTCTTCTTCATAATTAACACCAGAAGTTCCACCCCTTAAAATTATATGGCAGTCAGGATTTCCTTTTGTTTTAACTATGCTTGTTTTTCCGTGAGGATTTATTCCTAAAAAACTATGAGGATTTGAAGAAGATTTTATTGAATTAATAGCTGGTTTTACTGTTCCTTGTGTTGTGTTTTTGAATCCTACTGGCATGGACAATCCTGAAGCTAATTCCCTGTGTGTTTGAGATTCAGTAGTTCTTGCTCCTATTGCTGTCCATGAAACCAAATCAGATAGATATTGTGGAACAGTTGGATCTAGAAACTCTGTTGCACATCCAACACCCAATTCATTTATATCTAAAATTAATTTTCTTGCAATCTTTAAACCTTTTTCTATATTAAAACTTCCATTTAAATTAGGATCATTAATTAATCCCTTCCATCCCATTATTGTTCGAGGTTTTTCAAAATAAGTCCTCATTAAAACAAGAAACCTCCCTTTAACTTTTTCCTGTAATGAGTTTATTTTTTCAGCATATTCTAAAGCCTCTTCAATATTGTGTATAGAACAAGGGCCAACAATTAAAATTTTCCTTGAACCTTTCCCTGAAAGTATCTCCTGAATTTCTTTTCTTTTAGAAACAACATTTTCTTTTGCTTTTTCAGACAAAGGAAGTTCTCTTTTAATTTCTGCTGGGGAAAATAAATAATTATATCCTTCTATATTTATATCTGATACTTGAAAAGCCATTCCAATCATAATTGATTATTGTTTAAAAGTGTTTTCTAATTAAATTTTTATTTTTCCTTCTTGCCAATCTTTAAGAACTAATTTTGCTGTTTTGTTTTCATCCACTTCATCTCCTTTTTTTAAATATCCTT
>CAZGCP010000097.1:0-2464 GCA_964524525.1 Candidatus Woesearchaeota archaeon | reverse complement strand
GAAAAACAAAAACTCTTGAAAAACTCAAATAGAGGCTATTTTTTAGAGGTTTTCTCCTAAAACTATTCAATCATATATGTATAATTCTGAGAAATTTTTAAATTATCTTGATAAAAGTTCGCAAAAGTGTGATGAAAACTCTGTTAGAGAGTACTTTCAAATTAGAAAAGAAACGCCAAGGGCAGGATTCGAACCTGCGCACCCCGGAGGGTCTAGATTAGCAATCTAGTGCGTTAACCACTCTGCCACCTTGGCTTAATCAAATAATATCTTAATTACTTTTAAGGTTTTTGCTAAAAGAAAAACGTTTAAAAACAAGTATCAATATGAAATTATATAGAGCGGAGTGGAGGAGTCTGGAGTCCTCGCCGGGCCCATAACCCGGAGATCGCATGGTTCAAATCCTGCCTCCGCTATTGGTCTTTTTTGAAAAAAGATACATTCCAAAAACCAGAATTCTCCATAAGGATTTGAACTTTAGTTTCGTTTGACAAAATTTTAATTTTGACGAACGACGCAAAAAATTGTTTTTTGAACCCTATTTTTTTATAAAAAAGGACTACGCCCAGACGAGGATTCGAACCTCGGCGTCCAAAGGACCATGCTCTCCAAGCATGCGCAATAACCACTCTGCCATCTGGGCAAGATTGTTTACTCCAAGTTAGTTCTAAAATTTTAAAAAACCTTGTTTTTACCCTTTGAAATGGATTTAATTTTAGGAATAGATGATGCTGGAAGAGGCCCTGTTATTGGCCCAATGGTTCTTGCAGGTTGTTTAATGGACAAAAAAACAGAAGCAGAATTAAAAAAAGACGGAGTAAAAGATAGTAAAGATATCACACATAAAAAAAGAGAATTTCTTGTAGAAAAAATAAAATCAAAAGTTGAAACTTTTGAAATTAAAATCATTCCAGCTAAGGAAATAGATTCAGGTAATGAAAATGGCATTAATCTAAATAAACTAGAAGCAATAAAAGCAGCTGAAATAATAAATAAAATAAACAAAGGAGATAAAAAAATAAAAATATATATTGATTGCCCTTCGGTTTCAATACAAAAATGGTCAGATTACCTCAAAACTAAAATCTCTAATTTAACTAATCTAGAAATTTCTTGCGAACATAAGGCAGATAAAAACCACGTGTCTGTTTCAGCAGCTTCTATACTTGCTAAATCAACAAGAGAAAAAGAAGTCCAAAAATTAAAAGAAATATATGGAAAAGAAATCGGTTCAGGATATTGCTCTGATAGTGTAACAATGAGTTTTGTAAGCAAACACGCAATAAAATATGAAAAAGACGGCATATTTAGAAAAACATGGGAAACATGGAAAGTTGCATTTAGAAAACTAACCCAAAAAAAACTATAAGACAATTTTAAAAACCTTAATTTCTTTTTGCAAATATGACATATATTAAAAAGCTGGTGATGAAGGGTTTCAAAAGTTTTGTAAGAGAAACTGAAATACCTCTTACTGAAAAAATAAATGTTGTAATAGGACCTAATGGTTCTGGAAAAAGTAATGTTTCTGATGCCTTATGTTTTGTTTTAGGAAGACTTTCAATAAAATCAATGAGAGCAGCAAAAGCAAAAAATTTAATTTTTATGGGTTCAAAATCAATAAAACCTGCAAAAGAAGCATCAGTAAAAATAGTTTTTGATAATTCAAACAATGTGTTTTCAATTAATGAAGACGAAGTTTCAATACAAAGAATTGTAAGAAAAAATGGGCAAAGTATTTATAAAATAAATGGGCAAACAAGAACAAGACAAGATGTATTAAATTTTCTTTCTCAAGCAAATATAGACCCAAATGGATTCAATATAATTCTTCAAGGAGAAATTCAGAATTTTGTAAAAATGCACCCAGAAGAAAGAAGAAAAATAATTGAAGAAGTTTCGGGAATTTCAGTATATGAATCAAGAAAATACAAATCATTAAAAGAATTAGATAAAACAGAACAAAAATTAAAAGAAATAAGAGCAATACTCCGAGAAAGAACAAATCACCTAAATAATTTAGAAAAAGAAAGGCAACAGGCTCTCAAATACAAAAAATTACAATCAGATGAAAAAAAATTAAAAAAAAGCATAATTAATTTTGATTTAGAAAAAAGAAAAAAAGAAAGAGAACATAATCTGAAAGAATTAGACAAGACAAATAAAGAAATAGAAAAAATAAATAAAGAAATTAAGAAAAATGATTATAAAATACAAGAAATAAATGAAGAAATAAGAAAAATAAATACTCAAATAGAAGAATCAACAGGACTTCAACAAGAAAAATTAAGTCAAGAAATAGCCACTCTCAGAGCAGATATTGCTGGACTTGAAGTTAAATTAGAAAATAATAAAAATAAATTAAATGAATTCCAAAGAAAAGAAAAAGAATTAAAAGAATCTATAGAAGAAAATAGAAAATTAATTTTTCAACTTCAAAAAGAATCTCCTTCAATAAAAAAGA
>CAZGCP010000096.1:0-2509 GCA_964524525.1 Candidatus Woesearchaeota archaeon | reverse complement strand
TTCAAACTATGAAGTTGAAGAAGCTAATTTAATTACAGACAAATTTTCTGGACGTTCAAAAGGTTTCGGTTTTGTAACAATTTCAGATGATGAATCTGCAAAAAAAGCTATGGAAGAATTCAATGGAAAAGAAGTTGAAGGAAGAGAGTTAAAAGTTTCAGAAGCAAAACCAATGAAACCAAGAGAATAATTTTTTATTAAATTATTCTAAAAATTTATTTTTTTATTTTTTATTTAATCTATATTTTATAGATATTTTCATAGAACTCTCCTTAATTATCTCCATTTCCAAAAGAATCCTAATTAATTATTTCCGCACAATTACTTTTATTTTATCCCATAATCCAGAAATAAATAAGGTAATTTTTCCAAATTTTTAAGAATTATACTAATTAAATATCAACATTTTCAAATCTAACAATAGGATATTTTTTTTCTTTGTTAGTATCAATAACTGCATAATATCCTCTAAAATAAGCTCCAGGATTGACAACACTCTCATACTGAGGTTTTAATTCAACTTCCTCTCCAGCACTCATCCATGAAGCATTTATTCCTTCTTCATGATTATAAGCAAAAAAACCCTTATGATTTTCTAAAGGATTATGATCATGTCCAGAAACCAATAAATTAATCCCTTTTTCTTTCATTTTAGAAAAATTTTTTTCTAAATCCTCATAATCTTTCAATCTAATCCACAAATCCTTTATCTCTTCAAATCTCCTACATCTTCTTTCAAGACTAGTTAAACTCCCATCAAAAGCACAGTGTCTTAAAGCAACAGAATATTTTTTCCCAAACTTTTCCTCATCTAAATAAAAATTCCTTTCCCACTCATTTTCCAACAAACTTCCAATATATTCATGAGACATCTTATCCTTCTTAAGTTCATCATATAAAGAATAAATTGTTTTATTTTGTTCTATAATAGTCCCAGAATTAATAAGCAATCCATTATAAATAGCATCATCATGATTTCCAGGAACAACAAAAAAATCTATATCCCTATCATCCAACATAATCTCTAAATCCATTATTTCTTTAATTGATTTAACCTGGTCAAAATCCCCAGTACACAAAACAATATTGGGGTCTTCTTTTTCAAGAACAGGAATTAATTTTTCAATGCTTTTTCCATGAATATCCCCAAATAAAAAATATTTCATATGTAATATAACCCAATAAATTATTTAAACATTATTAAACTAAAAGATACATGTCAATAGCAAAATTAATAAAATTAATGCCTAAATGTGAAAAAACAAATAAAACACTACACTCCATAAGAGCGCATATTTCTACAAAAAATAATGAAAATTTTTATGCTCCTTTTTATTATTGTCCTGATTGTAACACCTACAAAAAAATGTTTAAAGAAACAAATGAAACTTTCAAAAACCTAGAATCAATTTCACTTGATTATATAAATTCTATTTCAAAAAAGAAATATCAAAAACAAGACATAAAAGTTGAAAAATTATAAAATTACATAAAAAACCATAAACAAAACAATTATCAAAATTATCTTCCAAATAACCTTTCATTTATAGTATTGTCAAATAAAATAAAAATTAATATTTTATTAGTGAAAATTAATTATAACTAAAACTAATTGTTGCAAAATATTTTGAATACATTTCTTTTTTCATTTTCTTTTTTTTAATAAAATCAGGGATAGGAATTCCTGGAAAAATCTCTTGTCTATTATCCAAATCCCTTTTCTTTATTTTTTCTGGATTTTTATACAAAACTAATTTTTTATTAGAAGGATTATTTTTATTAGAATAACATTCTACAATAAAATCAGATGGTTCAGGAATATGTGATTTGAGAAAATCCAACAAAACAGAAGTATTTGAAGGATATTCTTTAAATAAATCCCCAATATCTCCAAACTTTCTAATATTAACTTCAAGAGAATTTAATTTGGATATTCTTTTAATACGTTTTTCAAACATTTTAAAATTCATTGCATCATTCAAAAAATATTCTCTTTTCATTTTAATTATTAAAATTAAAAGGTTTTAAATATTTTGCCAAATAATTTACTTATTTTAAAAAAATCATCTTTTAATTTTAAGAATTTTTTAAATATTCATAAAAACTACAAAAAATTTATTAAAAAATTATTTTCAAATCTTAATTTTATTGTGAAGATTATCACTTCCTTTTTCCAAACCTATTTTCTCTAATCCTCCAACAAAAGGAAAAAGATTTTTTATGTTTGTATTAACAATATTTTTCTTGAACTTATTAAATTCTTTATCATCAAGAGTGCTCCAATTATTAACAAGAAAGTTATCTTTTATTTCATTCAAAGAACAATCTGCCCCTACAATTCCATTAAATTTGTAACCAGAAAGAATTGGAAAATTACTTTTCTCCCTAATAAATTCAACAAAATGATATTCCTCTCCCACTTTAGAAGTAAAAAGAATATAATTATTACTATAATTATCTTTTATTGTTAATCCTGGTTGAATTTCCATAAAAATTAACATAATAAATG
>CAZGCP010000095.1:0-2521 GCA_964524525.1 Candidatus Woesearchaeota archaeon | reverse complement strand
TAATGTGGCAAAATTTATTTCAAACACTCATTCAAGAACAGATTGGTATCTCATTGCAAAATTAAAAGTTCCTGGAATTTTTAATAATACGAGGGAAAAAACCTCAATAAATGTTAAAGAAGAATAAATCTTTCCTCAGATAAATTTATAATCTTTAAATCATTATTTTAATCATGAAATACATTGATGTAAAAAATAGTTTAGGAAAACATCTTTGCATTGGATTATTTTCAATAGGTCTGGCAGTTTTACTTAATTATATTTTTGAAATAGGGTGGTCTACATCTTTTGCAAGAGTTTCTTTTTTCTTATTGTTCTTTACTTTAACAATAGGTCCGGTAATGAGATTAAGAAAATCTAAAAAAGAATTTTCTGTATTCAAAAAACCTTGGACATGGAGAGGAGAATTAGGAATTTGGTTTGTAATTACAGGTTTAGTGCATTTTTATTTTGCTATGAATCATAATTTTATAGGAGGTACTTTAAAAGGGGCACTTGGAGGCGGAATTGGTGGAGGAGGATTGGGTCTTGCAAATCTTCTTGGTTTAATCGCTTTAGTATTGTCTTTAGTATTGGCAGCAACATCTTTTAATAAAGTAATAAAATTTTTAGGAATAGAATCTTGGAAATGGATCCAGTCTTTTACATATGTAGTTTTTTATTTGGTAATGGGACATTTGATTTATTTTCAGTTCTTTACAACTCACGGAAGTGGGCCTGATTGGTTTGGATATGCTTCAGTAGTAATGTTTTTGATTATATTAATTCTCCAGATTTCTGCATGTGTAAAAACAGTAAAAGAATATCGGAGAGAAAATTCAAAGAAATAAATTTATTTAAATATCCTTTCAAAATTTTCAAAAATCTTTTCTTTAACTTTTTCCAAAGACAAATTCTTTATTTCTGAAATTTTTTTATAACTTTCAATAACATTTACAGGAGTATTATCTTTTTCTTTTTCTGGATGTAAAAAAGGAGAATCTGTTTCACAAAGGAGGTTTTCAATAGGAAGTTCTTTAACATTTTCTTGAAACTGTTTATTGTATTTTACATTTGAAGGAATTGTTAGCATCCAACCATTTTCAATAATTCTCTTAAGATATTTTTTTCTTCCTGAAAAACAATGCATAACAATTTTCTTACATTTTTTTTCTTCAAGTAAATCTATGGTTTCTTTTTCAGCTTTCCTTGAATGAACAATTAATGGCTTTGAAATTTTTTTAGATAAATCAATAAATTTTTCAAGGACTTTTTTTTGTTTTTTTAAATCATCTTCATTTTTTGTCCAATATAAATCTAAACCAATTTCCCCTAAACCAATTATTTTATCTTTATTTTTTTCTATAAATTTTAATTCAGATTTAATTTCTTCTTTAGACATTTTTAATAAATCAATTGGATATAAACCTAGACAAGCTTTAACATTTTTATATTTTTCAGAAGTCTTTAATACTTTTCTATTAGAGTTTTTATCTACACCTGCATTTAAAATTAAAACATCTTTTTCTTTAGCTTGTTTTATTGCTTTTTCTTTATCCTCACACATATAAAGATGCGCATGAGTATCAATAAATTTCATTTTATTTTTTTAGTATGTATTTTACAGTATCTAGAGTATGTTGCATATTGTTTTTTTTGACAAAATATTTGACTTTATTGAATCATTATTTTGACTAATGAATGGAAATATCCGATTTATTTTCTGTTTAATCTTTTGTGAAAAGATAATTTCTGGAAGGTTTGGTTTTGTAGTGTATCTTTTGTGAAAAGATAATTTCTGGAAGGTTTGGTTTTGTAGTGTATCTTTTGTGAAAAGATAATTTCTGGAAGGTTTGGTTTTGTAGTGTATCTTTTTTGAAAAGATACAATGGGCACAGCCGGAATCGAACCGGCACTCTTTCGGTCTGGAGCCGAATATTTTACCATTAAACTATGCACCCTTATATTCTCTAAAACAAGTTTATTTTTAATGTTTTCTAATTAGATTATTTTATTTTTTTTATTTTATCTATTTCATCCCTTGAAATTGCACAACCCTTATACTTAACTGCATATAACAAGGCATCTAAAACATTTCCATTTTCTAAATCTACGAGTCCCTTTTTCCAAGCCAAATACATCAACTCAGCAGAACGAATTATTTTAAATCCTTTAAATTTTTGAAAGTTTTTTTTATTTATTTTTATTTTTGTATGCATTTTTTTTTCAAGAAGTTCTTTTAAATTTTCAGGTTCTTCAACTAAAACTCTTGCTGTTCTTTCATCCATTGCAATTAAATTTTCTATTTCTCTTTTATTCAAAATATTGCTCAGGGCCAAACAAGAAGTTTCACCGTCACTAATTACTTTAATATTTCCCCCTTTCCTACTAATAAAAAGATTATTTGCAACTTCTTTCATTTCTTTGGTTTTTTTACTTATTTTAGAAGAATTAATACCTAAAGAAGAAGGTAGCTCAATAATTTTGTGTTTTAATAAATTTTTAAATTTCATAGCTTCTAATTCAAACCTTTTAACTTTCA
>CAZGCP010000094.1:0-2612 GCA_964524525.1 Candidatus Woesearchaeota archaeon | reverse complement strand
AACAACTCCTTTTCCTTTTTCACCTAGTTCTAATTTATCTGAAAGATATTTTTGACTTAATCCACAAAGCATCATTATTAATTCTGGTATCCCTTCTTTGTCTTTTGCAGAGGTTGGAATTAATGCAATTTTTTTAGAAAAATCTTGTATGTTATAATATAAATCTGCATCAAAACCATAGCTATTTAGGGCTCCAATTAAAGTCATATATTTTTCATTAAAAATCTGTTTTACATTTGGATTTTGATTTTCAGCAGATTCTTTTATAGGTTTTTCAATTTGTGTTTTCCAACCAGAAATTTTATCTACTTTGTTTAAAGCTATTAAGAAAGGTGTTTTGTTGTGTTTCAATATTTTAATTACTTCAGCTGTTTGAGGTTTGATACCTTCAGTTATATCTATTACAAGTACAGCTAAATCTGCAAGAGAGCCTCCTCTTTTTCTCAAATTTGTAAAAGCAGCATGTCCAGGAGTGTCAATTAATAAAAAACCAGGAATTTTCAAATCAATACCTGATTTTTCAATTAAAGAGCAAGATTTTTTTAGTTGTTCTACTGGATAAGAAGTAAATGAAATTTTTTGAGTTATTCCTCCACATTCTCCTTCTTGAACACAGGTGTTTCTAATACAATCAAGTATTGTTGTTTTTCCATGATCTACATGCCCTACCACTGTTACTATTGGTTGTCTAATTTTCATATATTTTCAAGTATAGATTTATTTTTAAAGATTGGGTATCTGATTTTCTTATGAAAAGAAAGAATTTAAGTAAGAGAGATTATGGATTTATAGAGTTTGATTCATATACAGAAGGTTCTGTTAAAGAAGGAGTAATAAATGCTTATTCAAAGAATAAGCCTGTTTTTATAAATTTAGTTGATGAAATTATTTGGGATGATTTTTGGAATAGAGAATCTGAGAAAAAAGGAATTGAATATGTTTCTGGACAATCTCGTTTTTCTAAGGAAATTAGTTGGAGTGAGGAATTAAAAGATGTTAAGGCTCAATTTCAAAATTTATTGAAGTTTTATAATAGTTCTGCAAAAAAGTATAATAAGGATATATCAGATGATTATTTTAAAAACAGAAAAAATGTTCTTGATTCAATTCTATCAAAATATTTATAATCTTCAAAATATTAGTTTGTTTTATGGGCAAAGAAAAAAGAGATGTTTTAATGAAAACTAGACCCTCCAGGAAAACATATATTCCTTTTTATACTATGGCAATTATTTTATTAGGGCTTTTAGGTTATTTGTATTATATTGGAAAGGATATAAGTTGGTATGTTTTGGCAGGAGTGGGAGTTTTTATTTTATTAGGATTAAATTTAACTGAGACTCATAGAATGGACTCTAAGTATGAAATAGAAAATTCTTCAGTAGTTTGTACATATGGTATTTTTAACAAGACTGTTCGTAAAATTGATTTTTTTGCAATAAGTGATATATATGTTTCTCAAAATTTTTGGCAATGGGTATTAGGGCATGGAGATGTTAAAATAAAACTTTTTTCAGATGAAAATGCGACTAAAATCAAAAACATTAATAAACCTTCTAAGTTTAGCAATATAATAGAGAAACAGATAATTAAAGTAAGACAAATAGAAAGATAAAATGGGAAAATCATCAGAGGAAAAAAAATCAAATTTTAAAAATAAATTATTTCTAGGATTCTTTTTTTTAGTATTGGTTGGAGCTATAGCTTATTCTGCTTTTTTTGAAGATGTAAAGATTTCTGGAAATGTCTTTAAAGAAAAAAATGAAACTCAAGAAAATTTAGTTTTTAATGCTAGTTTATCTTCACATAGTTTTGAACTAAGGGATAATTTTGAAAAATTAGTTTTTTTTGGAGATTCAAAAGGGATTATTTATATTGGAGATGTTGGAATGAGTTTAAATGATTCTGACAAAGTTATTTTGGAAAACTATGATGGAAAAATTAGTTTTGATGGTTCTTCAATAAGTATTTTAGAAGGAAAAGCTAAAAAAATTTATTTTGGAAATCAAGAAATGTCTTCGAGGAATGGGGGAGAATTAGATGTTGAGATTAATAATGAATTTGATTTTAAAAAATTACAATTAGTTAATGGGGTTTTTATTAGGAAGTTGGATTATGTAACTTCAGGTAAAATTAATTTAAATAATGGAAAAAATGTTTTTGAATTAGAAGAAGAGAAAATGAAAATTAGAGATTTTTTTGGTGACTTGGGTGTTGAAAATAATACTCTCTATTTTTCAGGTTCTATTGATTATTTAAAAATAGATGGTAATTCAAACATTGAAATTTCTAATTAAAATATATTTTATTATAGATAATTCTTTTTAAACTGCTTTTTATTTAAATTTTTATGAAACCAAAAACATCAATAAAAAAATATATTCATTTTAAATCTAATTTTTGTCCTTCTCTTTTTGGAAGTTATTTTTTAAAGCAAGGTTTTAAAATAAATTCTCCAGAAAATTTTGAATTTAATCAAGGGAATTTAGAAAAATGTTTTAGTTGTAGATACTGGAATAAGAGAAATAAAAATATTGAAAAAGGATATTGCAATAAATTGAGAAGAAAATTAAATTTTGATTTAAAATTTCCTAAAAAATTATTTGAGATAT
>CAZGCP010000093.1:0-2619 GCA_964524525.1 Candidatus Woesearchaeota archaeon | reverse complement strand
TTTGTCTTTATTTTTTTCTTTGGTTTTATTTTCTTCTTCTTTTTCATTTTCTTCTTTAGTTTTTATTTCTTCTTTTTCATTTTTTTCTGGATTCCCTTTTTCTTCTTTAGATTTTTCAACTACTTTTATTTTTTCTTGTTGAGCCCTTTTAGCTGCTTCTTGAATGTCTTCTTTTTTATATCCTGCATTATAATAACTTACCATTATTGGTTTTAATTCTTGTCCACGAGAAAGAGCAACTTTTATGCCTCCTTCTAGTTCTTCAAGAGTGTCTTTTTTTAGAGGAGTGCTTTTTTTAGAAGTATTGTCTTTTTTAACCTCTTTTTTTTGTTTTGCCATATTGATGTGTTGTTTCTTATATTTTTATAGTTTTTCCATTTGAGGAAAGATGTGCATTTTCATGCAAATTATATCCCATTTCCCCTGCAAGTTCAATCATTTCTACTTCTTTTTGTAGTTCTGCATGAGCAGGAATTATGTGTTTGGGATTAATCATTTCTACTAAATCTCTTAAATCTTCTCTTCCGGCATGACCTGACACATGAACATCCGACTGAATTCTAACTCCTTGTTTTTTTAATCTTTTATCTAATTGTTCTTTTGCATTTAAGTTTTGAGGAACTGGTATTGTTTTTGAAGAAAAAATAACAGCATCTCCATTTTTGAATTCAAAAGGAGTTTCTCCTTTAGCTATTCTATCCAAAACACTTCCATTTTCTCCTTGATGTCCAGTACAAACAACAAGATATTTCCCTCTGTTTTTTTCAACTTTTTTTAAGAATGAATTTATTTGTCCTCTATATTTTAAAAGTTTTATTTTATTTTTAAAAGGGCACATACCTACGTTTATTGCACATTTTACATATTTATTCATACTTCTTCCAAGAAAAATAATTTCTCTATTTGTTTTTTGTGCAAAATCTACAATGCTTTTTAATCTTGCTATGTGTGAAGAAAAAGTTGTTATAAAAAAAGCAGAGTCCTTTTTTCTTACATTAGACATCACATCTTCTAAAAGATATCTTGCGATTCTTTCGCTTCTTGTTCTTCTTTCTGAATCAGCATAAAGAGAATCTGCAATTAAACATTTTACTCCTTCTTTTTTTCCTAATTCTTTTAATCTTTTATAATTTGGAGGTTTTCCTAATATGGGATGTTTGTCAAATTTAAAATCAAGGGAATAGAAAAATTTTCCTTCTTTAGAATGCCATACAACAAAAGCAGTTTGTATTGTGGAGTGATTTGATCTTATAAATTCTAGTTTTAATTTTTCTTTTTCTCCTTTTATTGTTATTGTTGAATCTTCTTTTACTTTTATTTTTTTGTTTTTTACTTTAATTCCTGAATCTTCTATTAGGGTATCTAAAACTTCTATTGTAAAAGGAGTTCCTATTATTTTTGCATTAGGATATCTGTGAGCAAGATAGGGAACAGCTCCTACATGGTCTAAATGAGCATGTCCAATAACAATAGCTTTTACTTTTTTTGACCATCCTTTTTTATCTAAGATAGTATCATCAGGTATAGCGTTTATTTTTCTTAGAGTTTCTTCATTATAACTATCTTGTAATTCTTCTTGTTCTTGTTGAAAACCTATTAAAGAAGGAAGGTAAATTCCTATATCAAATATTATTACTTCTTCTCCTACTTTTACAGCAGTCATATTTTTTCCTACTTCTTCATATCCTCCGATTGTACAAATTTCCATTTTTAATATTATATTAAATAAAATACTCTTTAAAAATTTTTCATATTAAAAATATTTATAAATAACCCTTTTCTTATTAATTAATAAAATGAAAAAGAGGTTTTTATTTTTTTTAATTGCATTTTTATTAGTTTTAAGTGCGTCTTTTTTATTTGCATCATATGACAAAGGAGATCCTGAAATTTCTATTGATTATTCTTATGGTCCTGAGGGAGTTATTTCTGGTTGGATTAATATGAGTTTTGATGAAGAACCTGTAGATTCTGTTTTTATAGGAGAAGTTGATAAAAAAAAACAAGAAATTACTCTTAAAGAAGTTTTAGAGAAATCAAGTAGTTATTCTTACAGCTGTGATAATGAAAATTGTGAGAGTTATTATTCTGAAGTTTCTTCTGGAGAAGAAAAAAAATTTAATTTAAATGAAGGAGATTCAAAAATAGTTGGATTTTATTTTGAGGAGAGTAATATAGGGGATATTAATAATATTAGTTTTAATGTTGAAAGTACAGCTGGAAAAAGTTGTACAAATCAAATAGAAATAGATTTGTTTGATGATGGAAATGTTGATTTTGTTAACCAGAAATCTTCTAAAAATAATTGTGGATTAAGCCAGGGGTGTTTTGATGATGTGTCTAATAATATAAAGAATATAGGAATTTCAATGGTTTGTCAAAGAATTTCTTTTCCTGTGGGTCCTTCTTTTGAAATAGGTGCCGATGTGAAAAAAAGAGATGGGGGCGGAAATCTTACTGCTGAAATTCACGAAATTTCTGGGGGTTTTATTACTGATTGTGATTTAGATGAAAGCTCATTAACTTCAGAAGAATTTAAGTCTATAAGTTGTGGAATTGATTTTCCTGTTTCCAAACCTTCAGATTATTATGTTTGTATTTATAATGATGGTGATGATA
>CAZGCP010000092.1:0-2629 GCA_964524525.1 Candidatus Woesearchaeota archaeon | reverse complement strand
CCAACTTTTTTCAGGTTTATTCCCATAAGAAGTTTTAACTAAAACATATTTCCCGTCGAGTTCTTTACCTTTTAATCTAAATTCAATTTTGCCCTTAGTAAACATTTTTTTAAAAAATGTTTCGGGGTACGCCATTGGTGTCCCATCCTCATCTAACAATTCATAAGTTCCTTTATCCCAAATTTCAACTTTCCCTGCTCCATAATGTCCTTCTGGAATTGTTCCTTCAAAACCAGCATATTCTAAGGGATGGTCTTCTGTTTCAATTGCGAGTCGTTTGGTTCCTTTTTGTTTTGGGGGTTTCTTAGGTATTGCCCAGGATTTTAAAACTCCATCCATTTCAAGACGAAAATCATAATGAAGATTAGTAGCATTGTGTTTTTGAATAACAAAAATAGGTTTTTTCTTTTTAGAAGATTCTTTATTTTTTCCTTTAGGTTCAGAAGTTTCTTTAAAATCTCTTTTTTTCTTATATTCTTTTAAACTCATTTTCCTCTTTCAAAAGGCAATTTCAAAAAATCATTTAATTTATCTAAGGGTATTCTTTGATAATTTCCAAACATTAAGGTAAAATTAACTGAATTGCAATCTTTATGAGAACAGTCTACCCTTTTCCAAGAAGAGTAGTCTACAGGGAGGGTATTTAAGTGTCCAAAATAACAAAAAATCATTTTTCTTGCTTCATTATAATGAGGACAGGGTTCTAATTCAAAATATTTTTTTTTATTATTCTCGCATCTCAATTTTTTCTCATACCATCCCTCACAATTTATATCTGGACAAAGAATGTAAATAGTTTTGTTATCTACTTTTTCTGGCAAATCCTCCAATGACATATATTCTCAAAGAGAATCAAATTTTTAAACCTAGTCCTAATTAAAATATTATGAATCCGCAAGTTGAAGATTTTGAAAAAAGGTTTTATTTATCAGAGAGAGATAATCTAGATAAAAAAATTTATTTAACTTGTCCTGTTAGAAAAGCTACAAAAAAAGATAAAATATTTCTTGCAAAATATATTAATGAATTAGAAAAACAAAAAACAGGAATTTATTATCCTAAATGGGATACTAATCAAAATGATGATTCTATAGGAGATAAAATTTGTTCTAGAAACAAAAAAGGAATTTACAACTCTCAAGAAATTCATAAATATTTAAGTGGGGCTAGTGAGGGTTCTATGTTTGATGATGGTATGACTTTCATGGATAATAAACCAATAAAAATAATTAATAAAGAAGAATTAGAAAATTCTAATGAATATGTTAAAAGTTTTATTAATGGATATTGCTTTAATAATAAAGACGACAAATATAAAAAAATGTTAGAAAGAAAACAAGAAATTAAAGAAAGTAGTTTTATAGAATATCAATATGGGGGTAGAACTCCTGAATTTTTATTTGATTTTGGTATGAGTTTTATGGCTAACAAACCTATAAAATTATTAAATAAAATTATTCCAACTCCAAAAAAAAGTTTTGAAAACCTTCTTTTAGAATTAAATAAAAGAAATAATAAATAATTTTCTTCTTAAGGAAATCTAATAATACTTTTTAGTTTATTAATATTTTTATTTTAAAGAATTATATAATTTAAGTACCATATATTTTTAAATAAAAATTTATTCTTTATGTTATGGTGAGTAAAGGGGGTCCAGAAAAAATAAAAAAATACATCATTACTTCTGCACAAGCATGTTATCATATTAATAAAGATGGAGACGAACTACCTTATGGAGTTTCAAAGGGAAGAAGATGGGCTCCAAAAGCAAAACCCCATAATGATTTTCTAAATGGTTTAGAAACATATTCAAAAGATAATAATGCAGAATTAATGATTCTACCTATTGCAGGAAAAAACACTTTAGAAGATATATTGCACGAGGAATTAAGAGACAGAGAAGATATCTTTACAGGAACACAATTAAACCTTAATAAAAATCTGCAAATAAGAGATTTGGTTGTTCCTCCTCAAAATGTTGATCCTACAACAGGAAAATCTGGTTTTGCCAGTAAGTATGGTTCTTCTATTATATTCCCTCATTCAAAACAAAGATACCTCCCAGTTCCAGTATTAAATTCAAATATTCCAAGATACCTATACACTACTGGAGCAGTAACTCTTCCAAACTATAATATTGCAAATCATCGAGGAGATACCGCTTCAAGAAATCATGTTTTTGGAGCACTTGTTGTAGAAGTAATTGATGATGTTTATTATAATTTAAGGAATATAAAAGCTATGAAAAATGGAAAATTTGTTGATTTAGGTAAAGAATATAACGGAGATAAACTCCCGCGAAATGAAGAAATAGATTCATTAATTTTAGGAGATATACACTTAGGAGATCACGATAACAAATCAATGAAAGCAAATTATGAAATGATAGAATATTTTAAACCTAAAAGAATTTTTCTACATGATTTCTTTAATGGACATAGTGTAAACCATCATGAAATTGAAAATTATCTAAAAAAAGCAAGGGAATATAAAAAGGGGAGATTAAATTTAGAAGAAGAATTTAAACAAGACTATAAAGAATTAAAAAAAATGTCAAAAATTGCAGGAAACAATACTGAAATTTACATAGTATCTTCTAATCATCATGATTTTCTTTCAAAATATATTA
>CAZGCP010000091.1:0-2662 GCA_964524525.1 Candidatus Woesearchaeota archaeon | reverse complement strand
AACAAAATTTATCCCTATTTAAAAGGATGGGAAGAATATTTTAATACAGAAAAATCATCTAAAAGTTAGCACAATTAAATTTAAAAACAAAAAACAACATTAAACAAAATTAAAATGGAAACTAAAAAAGATTTTAAAAAATTACAAGAAAAATATGAGCAACTTGAAGACAAATTCAAAATAATTGATAAAGAAAATAAAAACAATGTGCAAAAAGTTTATGATTATAAAGAATCCAGAAGAGCTCTTGCTCATGGATTAAGAGGCTCTCTTGCAAGGGTTATGAATAACCACCATTTAATAAAATATGGAGAAATAGACAAACAAACAAAAGGGGAAATAATGTCAGATATTGAAAAAGACTTAAGCCTCTTGCTTAACTTATCAGAATTAATTCATCTTGATGGTTTAGAAAAAGAAGAACTAAAAAAAGAATCTAAACAAGTTTATTTAGAAGAGATAGCAAGAAACCATATAACTACATATGAAAACTTAATGAAAAAAGAAAATATTGAAGCAAAAATAAAATATAATAAAGGAAATAAAATAAATGATCCTCTCTCTGAAGTTTATGTTAATCAGGGTGTCTTTAATACTATTTGGGAATCTTTAATAGGAAATGCATTTAATTATGCTCCTCCAAATTCCATAATACGGCAAGGAATAGGGGTAAATGAAGAAAATTATTTAGAAATATTAACAGAAAATGAACATCATGGAGAAAGAGCAAGAGATGTTTCAGGAATGAAAAAAAATATAGGCGTCCCTTTTACAAAAAGAATAATTTCTACATTAGGAGGAACATACTCTAATTATTTTGAAAATAAAATAAAAAAAGAGAATTATTCTTTAACTGAATCCTATGGAAAAAAAGCTGTTGAAAAAAAAGATTCTTCTGAAATATGGGGTGTCAAAATACAAATACCTTTAGAAGAATTAATTGAAAAAAGTTATTAAACCTTGAATTCTAATCTTATTTATGAAATTTATAGAACCAAAAGAAAAATTTCTTGAAAGAATGAAATTGCTTTTGGATAAAGAAGATTATGAAAATTATTTAAAAGAAATAAAAATACCTTCTGAAAAATCAATAAGAGTTAACACAATTAAAATTTCTCCAGATGAACTTGTAAAAAAATTAAAAGAAAAAAAATGGGTTATAGAACAACCTTGGAAAGATTATCCTGAAATAATCATCATAAAAGAATCCCTTGAACCGGGAATATTAGGGAGAACTTTTGAACATCTTTTAGGTTACTATTATGTTCAAAGTCTTGCAAGTGCTCTTCCAGTAATTGCATTAAATCCTGAAAAGAATCAAAGAGTTCTTGATTTATGTGCTTCTCCAGGAAGTAAAACAACACAAATAATTGCAAAAATGGAAAACACTGGAACTGTGATTGGAAATGATGTCTCTTTGGGAAGAATTAAAATATTATCTTCAAACATTGAAAGATGTGGGGGAACAAATTCAATAATAACAAAAAAAGAAGGGATGGCTTTTTGTAAAAAAATGCAAAAACAAGGTATTTATTTTGACAATATTTTAATAGATGCTCCTTGTTCAGGAGAAGGAACATTAAGAAACAAACCTAAAACAGCTTTAATGTGGAATGAAAATAACATAAAAAAACTTTCAAATATACAAAAGAATCTTCTAGAAGAAAGTTTTAAAATCTTAAAAAAAGGAGGAGAGATTGTTTACTCTACTTGTACACACGCACCAGAAGAAAATGAAGAAATAATTAATTTCATTCTTGAAAAATATCCTGAAGAAATCGAAATACAAAAAATAAAACTTCCCATAAAAACACGTCAAGGGGTTTTAGAATGGAAAGGAAAAAAATATAATGAAAAAGTTACTTATTGTCATAGGATTTATCCTCAAGATACTGGAACAGAAGGTTTTTTTGTTTCAAAATTAAAAAAAATAAAAGAAATAAAATGATAAAATCTGTTTGGGTAATGACAGGAATTTTAGTTTTTTTATTTGCTCTTGCATGGGCAATAAAAAATAACATAAAAGAACTAACAAGAATTGTAGGAATGACTGCTTTTGTAACAGCAGGATACACTATAATAATTGGAGGTGTTTTGATTATTATATTATTCATAATAAAATGGGTAATAAAAAATAAAGATGCTATATTGAGTGAATAAAATGAATTTACAAAAAATTAATCAAGAAGAAAAAAAAGAAATTGAAAAAAAACTCCAAGAACAATTTGGAATTAAAAATATTCCAGGACAATTAATAAAAAGAGGGAAAGAAAGGATTTTTTTATTTCAAGGAGATATGGATTGGAATGAACTTCAAAAAATAGAAAGAAGTATCCTTATTGAAAGAGCGGGAATTTATTTCATAAAAGAAATTCCTGGAGAAAAAAAATATAGATTAAGTATAGAGGGAACACAAATACTAAAAGACCAAATAACAAAAAATATTTTTGAATTAGATAAAGAACAAGCAATACAATGGATGCAAGGACAAGAATTAAACATAAAAACAGGAAAAAGGGATGTTTTAGTTATGAAATATAAAGAGGATTTTTTAGGGTGTGGAAAAGCCTCAGCAGAAAAAATAGGAAACTTTATTCCAAAAAATAGGAGATTAAAAACAAAAGAAATTTAATTTAAATTAACTCCTAAAAAAGAATCAGAA
>CAZGCP010000090.1:0-2684 GCA_964524525.1 Candidatus Woesearchaeota archaeon | reverse complement strand
ATCTACACTCTTTCCCTACACGACGCTTTTCCGATCTGGTTGCAAATTAGCTGAAGCAAATTGCATAGCTCTTTCTAAATTTGGGGTGTGCCTCATATAAACAACAACATATAATAGGGCAGGAACCATTTGACTTGAAGCTTTAAGTCTCCATTTATTAGCCAACCTAGCAGGATAACTATTCATAAGATAAAATAAAAAAAATCCAGCAATAATCATTAAAAAGAAAAACAATCCAGGAAAAGCAGCAATATCCATTCCATTAATCAAAACAACTGCAATTGAAATAAACAAACCCAAAATAAAAAAAACTAAAAAAGACATAACACTTAATCCCATTGCTTGCCAAGGTTCAACATCAACATGAGCATCTGCTAATTGTTTTTCAAATTTGTTTTTATCTTTTTCAGAAATATTTATTTTAACAAAATTACCTAAAGACTTACATAATTTTTCATAACGGTTAAGTTCAGGGGAAGCTTCTTTTTTAAAAGTAGAATATTCACTACTATAATTTCCCTTTCCACTATTATAAGAATTAACTTGCCCTTCTAATTTAGAACCATATTTATTCAAAACATCCTTTACACTAGGTTTTCTTCCATTACCTCTAGGCTGTCTTCTTGGTTGCCTTCTAGGCGGTATTCTTGGTGACATCATAACCTCTTTTTAAATAAAAAAGAAAATACATTAATAAATATGTCGGAAAGAATCAAAAAAACTAAATATCATATCCTTTATTTTCAAGTTCTTTTTCTATTTCTTCTTTCCATCTTGGAAAAACATCTTCAGAAAGCGCAAGCCCTTTTTCTTGACTAATTTCTTCAGAAATCTTATGAAAAATATGATTTGAAAAAGTGTTAAATCCTGCTTCAAGAATTTCCTTACTCCCTATTTTTTTAGAATATTCTACAAGCTCTTTTTTTATTTTTCCTCTTAATTGAATATTATCATAAACAGCATCCCAATTTCCAGCCCATCCTTTAATTCCTCCAGCAATTTCTTTAATTATTTCACTATCTCCATTCATTAATGCATCTGTTGGTTCCAATTCATCTTTTTCAACATTATATTTCATTAAATCTACAAAACCTCCTTCTGCAACAGGGTCTTCTTCCCAATGTTTCCTTATTTCAGATATCCTTACAACCCTTCTCCAAGAGTGTAAACCATCTGCAGATTTAACAGGATTGCAAACTACAATAATATCTGTTGCCTTAAAAGAAGTTGCTGGAACTCCTAAATCATTAACAACTCTATCAAAAACACCATAAGGACTAGCTCCGTGAATAGTTCCTGCAACAACATTTGCCAAAGCTCCAACCCTCATAGCCTCATACAAAGCTTTAGCTTCTTTACTTCTAACCTCTCCCACAATCAAAGCACTATCTCCCAATCTCAAACTTGTTCTTATTCCTTCTGCTGCACCAACTCCAGTATTAGATTTTAATAAAGCAGAACGAACTTTCATTCTTATTATATTATATTTTAAATTTCTCAAAGATTCAACAGGCAATTCTAATGTATCTTCAACACAAATAATCCTATATTTAGATAAAATTTCTTGTAATAAACTTCCTAATAATGAAGTTTTACCTGAAGACCTTGTTCCTGCAACTAACAAAGTTCTTGAACCGTCAATTAAAAAACTCAACAAACCTGCAGCCAAAGAATTAAGCATATGATTTTCAATAAATAATGACAAAGTCCAAGGATCTTCCCTATGTCTTCTAATTGAATAAGCCAAACCATCAGGAGACAAAGGTTCTTGAATAATTGCAATTCTTGCTCTCAAAGTCCCTATTTCTAATTGAGTATCTAAAATAGGATTTGCTTCATCCAAAGGACTTCCAGACAACATTCTAAATTTTGCAGCCCAAGAATTTGCATCTTCATGACTTGGAAGGATATTTGAAGTACATTCATCATAATCTGCAAGCTTTACATAAATAGGAACTTGGGAAATAGGAGAATTCAAAGAAATATCTTGAGCATGAGTATCTTGAAGTAATATTTCTACAACTCCAAATCCAATAGTATTTCTTACTAAAATAGTTGCAAGTTTATTTAAATCAGAATAATTAACATTCAATCCTTTACTTTCAGCTAAATCCCCAATTAAATCTCTTGCAATATTAAAAAAAACTTTTCTTGTTCTTTGAACATCTGTAAATTCTTCTGCTTTTGGTTGGTGTTCAATTAAAACTCCTCTCGCAAGATTCAATAAATCATTATGGTCTTCTTTTAAAACAGATTCTGGAGGGGTTAAATGATAAACATATTTAGAATCATCTTTTACTTTCAAAATAGTAACTGTTGAAATATCATAATCATCATTCTTTATTTCATACTGTTTAATAATCTCTGCATCATTAGGAAAATCAGAAATAATTCTTGTAAAACTAAAAGAAGGTATTATGTCTGGCTTAAAAACCCTATAATAAATACTTCTATCTCCAGGAGAATAATTTTTTAATTCGTTTGAAACAAACTCTATTAATTTTGTAGATTTTAACCTTCCAATAATATCATCAAGCAAATTAACATAAGAAATTTGATCCATTTTATAATGTCCAGAAAGATTATCCACTCTTGCCTTAGCTTCAAACAAATAACCTCTTATGCTATGATATGCAGTAATTGGATCTTGTTTTAATTGAAATAAAAAAGAAAATAAATCATTA
>CAZGCP010000089.1:0-2738 GCA_964524525.1 Candidatus Woesearchaeota archaeon | reverse complement strand
CTTAAACTTTCCATTATCAGTTAAACTTAATTGATAATATTCTTTTGAAGGAACAATAGAGATTATATCAAATAATAATGCAGAATTTCTAACATCATTTATTTTTCTTCCATTAAGTAATACTTTTTTATCATGCAAAGCTTTCTTAACTTCTTTTTTATTTTGAGCAATTTTCATCATATCTCTCAATATAAATAGAATTGGAATCCCTTTCTTTTGATTGGATTTAGGCTTAGCTATAAATTTCGATCCTTTTCTTGGAATGGGCCAATTTTTAGTCAAACTATTTCTCTTTAGGTGTGTCATTTTTTTCTTTTTGTTTTTTATTTGTTTCTTTATCTTGAAGATTCTCCTTCCTTTTTAATCTTTTTTTATCTTCTTCATTTAATTCTATTATTTGTAAATTTGATGGCTGTAATTTAACACTTGCTTTTGAACCATCCATTTTTGTTACTTGGATATTTTCAATAATAATTTTTGATTCTTTTAATTTAACATTTAGGACTTTTCCTTTATTTCCTTTGAATTTTCCCCTCATAACCTGAACAGTGTCTCCTTTTCTAATAGGTAAACTCCTTTTATCGTGTTTTTTCCTTAAATCTTTTGAAAGATTAGCTACTACAAAATTTTTCTTTAAATGCAATGGAGCATTAACTAAATACTTTCTTTGTTTTCTTGGTTGTTTGCTTGATTTCCAGTTTTTACTAAATTCGTTTTTCATTTTAATAAACTATTTTCGCTATTTTAGCAACTTGAGGCCATCTTTCTTGGACTTCTCTCGCGATTACTCCTTTAATTTGTGTTCCTTTTGGATTCCCTTTTTCATCTTTCAATAATGCAACAGCATTCTCTTCAAAGGTTATTATTTCTCCATTTAATCTCCTATAAGGTCTTTTTTGTCTTACAATAATTGCAGGAAAAACTTTTCCTTTTACATCTGGTTTACCTTTTTTAACAGCTACCTTAACTTGATCTGCTATTTTTGCTCTTCCTTGTCTACCTTTTGTACCTTTTCCACCTTTAACTGAAACTATCTTTACCATTTTTGCTCCACTATTATCTATAGCAGCAACTCTTGCTCCCAAATTAAATCCTGCTGTTGTTTTTGCATTTACGGCTTTCATTTTTTGATTTATTGTGTAACCTCCGAAGCATCTTTTATTTTTTCTATGAATGCAAAATTAACAATTTTACTTAATGGCCTACATTCTTGGATTTTTACCAAGTCTCCCACATTAACTTCTTTTTCAAATTCTTCTGGGAGTCTTGCATGTATTTTTGTTCTAGATTTCATATATCTTTCATATTTTTTAATATAAATCATTCTTTCAAATTCAATAGTTATTCTTTTATGGAACTTTCTTATTACTTTACCCTGAAAGATTTTTCCCCTTGTTCTAATTTTATCTTTTTTCAAAGCTTGAGCTAGTTCTTCTTTCTTATTATTTTGTTTTTGTTTTTCTTTAGCCATTTTATTCATCTTCAATAGATTCCTCATCAAAGCCTTCTTTGATAAGAATAGGTTTTATTTTTCCTTTGTGATCTCCTTGTAATATTATTGAATTTTCCTTGTATGTTCCTCCACAAGCCAACTTGTTTTTTAATGTTTTTGCGATTCTTTTTGTATCTACTTCATTTTCAAAACCACCCACAATTGTTACAATTTTTCCATATCTTTTTTTATCTGTTGTAACTTTTATTCTTTGTGAACTTTTTGATATTTGCTCGCATATACAAGCTTGTTGGGGTAATCCACACTTTGGACAAATCTCCATCTATTTCTTTTCCTCCTCTGATTTATTTATTGTAAGGATTTTTGCAATTGTTTTTTTAATTTCTTTTTTCTTTGAATTTGAATTTTGTTCATTTGCTCCTGATTTTATTAATTCCATTTTCAATTCTTTTAATTTCTTATTTCTTTCTTCTTGTTTCATTTCTCTTATTTCCTTTGCTTTCATTCTTTTTTACCTTTAGTTTTTTTAGTTGATTTTTTCTTAGTTGTTTTGTTTTCTTCAATTTTTTCTTCTGAATTTTCTTTTAATTTTTTAATTAATTCTTCATCTATGTTTATTCTATCTTGAAGTTTTGCATGAGGAGAGATAATACTTACTTTTACTCCCACAGTTCCGGGTCTTGTTTGTGCAATTGATTGTGCTTTATCTACAATACCTTTTGTTTCTCCTGTTTTCTTTAAATACCCTTGAGCAAATCTCCAACTTTTAGCTCTTGCACCAGGAAGTTTACCACTTAATCTTATTTCTACTCCCAATGCACCCATATCCATAATTTTTTGAAGAGTTCTATATGCAATAACTTTGAATTTCAAGGGACCTTTTTTTTCTAAAGCAAGAGCAATACTATCTGCCATTAATTGAGAATCAAATTCAGGTTCTTGGATTTGATCTATTTCTATTTTGGGATTTCCTAATTTAAATTCCTTTTTTAATACTCTTGTTAGTTCTTCTATTTTTTCTCCTCCTCTACCAATAACTAGCCCTGGACGACTTGTTGAAACAACTATTTTTTCTCCAACAGGAGTATATTCAATTGTGACTTTACTTGCTTTTCCTTTTCCTAAATTTTTTTTAACATATTCTTTGATAGCAAATTCATCTTTCTTTAATTTCACTGATTTTCTTTCTTTTTTTTTAATAAAATTCCTCTCTATTTAATAAGATGAAAAAATTTGTTTTTAATTTCATTCTTTCTTTTCTCCTATTTTATTTTTATCTTTAGCA
>CAZGCP010000088.1:0-2769 GCA_964524525.1 Candidatus Woesearchaeota archaeon | reverse complement strand
AGAAATAAAACGTCCAAAGATATGTAAAGAATATTCTACAGAAGAATGTCCTTTTTACAATGAATATAAAGAAAAATATACTTTTAATAAAATACAAGATGTAGAAGATTATATTGAAAATATTTTTAAAAAAGGAAAACATATAATTCCTGAAGATGATGAAGAAGAAGAATAATTATCTATTCTTTTTATATAAAAATTTCACAATTCCTTTTGTTGCAAAAATACTTGCTATATAAGTTATTATTGTACCTCCAATTAAAATTAACCAGGGAAATAATCCTAAAGGAGTCAATTCAAATAAATTATTCATAGGAGTATAAATAATAATAATTTGTAATAGTAATGAAACTCCCAATGCAATTAAAAGTAATTTATTTGAAAACCATCCTTGTTTTTCTCTATATCTAATACTTCCTATTCTAACAAACTCAAAAAGAATTAAACCAGTAAATATAGTGGTTCTAGCAATCTCCTCATTAAATAAATTATTTGTTAAAAAGAAAATTCCTAGCAATGTTAAAACAATTATTGAACCTATAATCAAGGTTAAATAAGCAATTTCTTTATTTATAATTCCTTCTGATTTATTTCTGGGTTTTCTTTTCATTATGTCTTTTGAAGGAGGATCTACTCCTAAAGCTAAAGCAGGAAAACCATCTGTTAAAAGATTAATCCAAAGAAGTTGTACTGGAAGTAAAATAGGATATTCTAAAGTTAAGAATAAAGTTGCAATCAAAATTAACATCACTTCTGCAAAATTACTTGTTAAAAGATAATTTACAAACTTTTTGCAATTATCAAAAATTCTTCTTCCCTCTTTTACTCCAGAAACAATATTAACAAAATTATCATTTAATAAAACTATATCTGAAGCTTGTTTTGCTACATCTGTTCCTTTTTTACTCATTGAGACTCCCACATCTGCTATTTTTAATGCTAGAGCATCATTAACTCCATCCCCAGTCATAGAAACAACATTTCCCTGGCTCTTTAATATTTTCATAATTCTTAATTTTTGTTCTGGATTTATTCTTGCAAAAACATTTACATTATTGCTAATTTTTTTAGAAAGTTTATCATCATCCATTTTTTCTAAATCTTTCCCTGTTAGTGACTCACTTGTTTTAAGTCCTATTTCAGAAGCAATTGCTTTAGCTGTTTTAGGATTATCTCCTGTTAGCATTAAAACCCTTATTCCTGCTGTTTTACATTCTTCTAAGGCTCCTTTAACCCCTTTTCTTACAGGGTCTCTTATCCCTATTAAACCAATCCAAACAAGGTCTTTTTCAATATTTTCTTCTTTAATAGAGTCTTTTGCTTCTTTATATGCAGTTCCCAAAACTCTTAATGCTCTTGAAGAAAACTCATCATTTTTATTTAAGATTCTCTTTTTATCTTTCTCTGTTAGTTTTCTTGTTTTTCCATTTTCAAAAATTTTATTACATTTCTCAATCAGAACTTCTGGAGCTCCTTTAGAATAAACTTTAACTTTTTTGTTATTTTTAATAGCTACAGACATCATCTTTCTTTCTGAAGAAAAGGGAATTTCTTTTATTCTTGTATGTTTTTTCTGTAAATCTTCTTTTTTAAAACCAAATTCTTTTCCAAAATTATATAATGCAACTTCTGTCTCATCCCCAATAAGTCTGCTTTTTCCTTTTAATTTATGCACATCATTATTCAATATAGAACAATAGAGCATTTCTTTTATTTTACTTTTATCTAATTCCTCTAATTTATATTCTTTGTTTAAAAAAACATCTGTTACAGCCATTTCTCCTTTTGTAATTGTTCCTGTTTTATCTGAACAGATGATATTAACAGAACCTAAAGATTCTGTAACCCCTAATTTTCTAACTAAAGTTTTTTTCTTCATCATAGCTCTTGCCCCTAAAGCTAGACTCAATGTTATTACTGCAGGAAGTCCTTCAGGTATTGCTGCAACAGCTAATGCAACTGCAGTCAAAACTGACTGATATAAGGAAAATTTAAATAATCCTACAATTAAAACTAAAACAGCTATTCCTAAAACAATCCAAGATAATTTCTTACTTAAAACAGACATTTCCTTATAAAAAACTGATTTTTCTTCTTCCATTGAACCTAACTTCTCAGCAATAGAGCCCATTCTTGTTTCCATTCCTGTAGAAAAAACTTTAGCAGTTACGTTTCCAATAGTTAAATAAGTGTTTTTGTAAATTTCGTCCTTTTCTTTTTTTGAAACTGCGCTTGATTCTCCTGTTAATGCGGATTCATCAAATTTAGCTTGAGAACTTTCTAAAATTTTGGCATCTGCTGGAATTACATCTCCTCCAGAAAGAACAATTATGTCTCCAGGAACTATTTTAGATGATTCTATAATTTTTTCTTCTCCATTTCGAATAACCCTTGCTTTAGGTTGAGCCATCTTCTGAAGTGCTTCTATGCTTTTTTCAGCTTTATAGTCTTGAAAAAAACTACTTAATGCTGAAGCAAAAACTATTACTAAAATAAGAATGATATCTACAAGATTATTTTCTGGAGAGTATCTTGTAATTAAAGCTAATATAATTGCAGCGACTATAAGAATAATTATTAGAGGAGATTTAAACTGAGAAAAGAGAATTTTCCAAGGAGAAACCTTTTTCTTTCTTTCAAGAACATTTTTGCCATACTTTTCAAGTCTTTTTTTTACCTCTTTTTCTGAAAGCCCTTTTTCATTCATTTTAAAATATTTCTTAAAATTTATAGGTATAAAATGTTTTTAAACATTATGAGAAAAGAAGA
>CAZGCP010000087.1:0-2850 GCA_964524525.1 Candidatus Woesearchaeota archaeon | reverse complement strand
CAAACTTTATTGTCCAAGCATTAAGACAAGACCCGTTAACTATCTATGGAGACGGAAAACAAACAAGAAGCTTTTGCTTTGTCTCAGACCTTGTTGAAGGTATGATAAAGATGATGAACAACAAAGAAGGTTTCATAGGGCCCGTAAACCTTGGAAACCCTACAGAATATACTATACTCCAGCTAGCAGAAAAGATAATTAATCTTACAAGCTCAAGCTCAAAGATAATCTTCAAAGACCTTCCAAAAGACGATCCAGTAAGAAGAAAACCAGATATCTCCCTTGCTAAAGAAAAGCTATCATGGAACCCAGAAGTTCATGTTGATCAAGGTCTTGTAAAAACAATAGAATATTTTAAAAAGATACTAGACAAGTAAATATTATCCAAAACATTACTTAAATCTTCGGGTTTGATTAAAAGCTCCGTGATATGCTAATTCAAATTTTCTTTTGATTTTACCTTTATTTTTCATGAGAATCAAAAAAGTCCAAATTATTTCTCTTCAGAATAGAAAAGTATAAATACCTTATCTTCGTCGGTAATTTTGACAAAAAAACCACAAAAATGAGGTATTTATACAATGAAAACAATACAACCCAACTTAATAACTTTTCCGGTTTTTCAGCAGCTTGATATGTTTAGAAACAATGTTTTAATTACAAATAATCTAATTGTACATACAAAAAGGCTAATTTGTCCAACGTGTGGTTCAATTTGTAGTTATAATGGTAACTCAAACAAAGGCAGACATAGTTTAACTAATAGTACTGGCACATTTTTTAAAAAAGGTCAACAGAAATGTCCAAATTGTAAAGTAACTATTCAAACGAACAGTAATTGGCTTAACCGAATTTTAGACGATATTAATCATTATATTGCATCTCAGGTTCTAAGTCTTTCAACTGGTTTTTCTGAAGATGAAATAGTTGAACATTTTCATTCTACGTTAAACATAAAGATATCAAAAAGCACTATCCATAATATAATTAAAAAATCTAATGATAAACTTGAAAGTTTAGAGTTTGATTATGAAATAAAAGATGAGTTTTATGGTTATGATGAGCAATTTTTAAAAATTGATGGTAAAAGAGCGTACAGAATTGTTTTTTTAGACGTAAAAAACAATGAAATAATTTATGAAAAAATTCATTATAATTTTTCAAAGAAATTGTTAAAACAGGTTTTAGTTGATGTTTTTGGGGATAAAACCCCAAAAGGTTTTGTTACAGACATGCGTTTAGAATACCCAGAAGCATTTAAATCTGTTTTTGGACGAAAAATCAAATTACAATTTTGTGTATTCCACTTAAACAAACTAATTCTAAAAGAATATCGAGATTCATTAAAATTGGGTAAAAAAATAAAATGGACATTAATGCATTATTACAATATGTATTGTTTGTTTAATATTTTTTATAATAGAACATTCGAACTAAATATTCTAAGGAAATTTATGAAGAATCATGAGGAGTTTAAAAAAAATATAACAGCTAAGAAAGTAAAATTACTCGTAAATAAATATCATCTAAAATTAAAAAATTTTGAAAAACAAAAGGAAGAAGTTATAGACATTATTGAGAAAAAAATGATGAAATCATTTAGAAAAATATTGAAAGACAAACGTAAACTGCGAAAAAGACAGGGTATAACATTAAAAGTCAGATTAATAGAATCTGCAAAAGAAAAATTTGAAGAAATTTACAAAGAAAAAATAATTCATCCAAAAAAGGTTATTGAGAGAATCGAGAGAATAAAGACAAATTTCGACTATTTTATTGCTTCTGAAGGTGAAGTCCTTACAAACAATAAACTTGAAGGATTTTTTGGTTCAACTTTAAAAAAATTCAGAAAAAAAATGAGGAAAAGCCTAGTAAGTTTTTCAGCGGTTTTAAAGCGAAAAAGAGCCAAGCAAGAAGGTGTTTGTATTTATCGAAAATTCACTATTTTTAAATTATCTAAAATATTTTCAACAATCACTTTTTTTAGTTAAATGAAAAAAATTGAAAGATGTTAGCGATAGCTGGAATCAATAGCAGAAAAACTAGAATGATTGAATGAAAATCGTGTTCTATTTTGTATTTTATAACAAAAATATAGATTTAATTTGAATACATGTGGATTTTTTAGTGAAAATCTAGCATTCAACTCAAAAATTATACCTTTTTCACGGAATTAATAATCAGACCCAAATCTTCAAAACATTTATATAAAGATAACAAAAGACTATTCCTATTATGGCTCTATCAAAAGAACAAGTTAAAGATATAAGAGAAGAACTTACCTGCTGCAAGAATCCCATAATCTTCTTCCATGATGATGCAGACGGTCTATGCTCATTTCTTCAGCTCTACAGGTTCGTAGGAGACGGAAAAGGCATAATTATCAAGACAAACCCTGTAGTTGACGAAAAGTTTCTAAGAAAAGTAAAAGAATACGATCCAGACAAGATATTTATAGTTGACCTTGCTATAGTTGACCAGGACTTCCTAGACAATGTAGAAAAAAAAGTTATCTGGATAGACCATCACACACCTCTAAAAAGAGACAAAGTCAGATATTTTAACCCAAGGTCAAGCTGTCCTGATGACAATATTCCTGTATCAAAGATCTGCTATGATATAGTACAGCAGGATCTTTGGATATCCATGCTTGGATCTATCGCAGACTGGCACTGGCCTGATTTCGCAGAAGAATTTAAAAAAAATTACCCAGACCTTCTTCCAAAAGAGATTAAAGACCCAGAGACTGCGCTTTTTGAGACAGAACTTGGAAAATTAATCCAGATTATATCATTCTGCCTTAAAGGAACAACATCTGACGCGCTAAGATGCACAAAAGTATTGACAAGG
>CAZGCP010000086.1:0-2896 GCA_964524525.1 Candidatus Woesearchaeota archaeon | reverse complement strand
AGAAGACCTTGATCTCTATTTCGACAAATTAGAAAAGGAGGTATTGAATGTTAAGAGAAAGGAGAGAACAGAGAGGAAAAAAGAAAGTAAAAAAAGAGAGGAGAAAGTAGAGAAAACAGAATCAATGGAAGAACAATTTAAGGAATGGAAGGAGGAAAAGAAAGAGGGGGAAGAAGATGAGGAAAGCGGGGAGGATTTCTGGGAGACTCGAATCAGTTTCGATATTTTAGAGAATACGAAAGTTGTTATAAGACCAGTAATTAATGGATTAAACGAGGAGGAGAAAAGGTTTT
This sequence comes from Candidatus Woesearchaeota archaeon, assembly GCA_964524525.1. Taxonomy (GTDB): domain Archaea; phylum Nanobdellota; class Nanobdellia; order Pacearchaeales; family GW2011-AR1; genus DATFJM01. The sequence continues at coordinate 2,603 of CAZGCP010000086.1, read as the reverse complement.
TGACGACGCAGGGTTTCGGGATAAAGGAAGATGGATGTTTTGACTCTTTATTTGAAACTAGAGAAGAGGCTAATAAAGTTGTTAACAAGATTAAAAAATGGTATAACATTCAACGAGCACGGCTCTAGAGAGATCTTTTAATCTACGGAATCTTTCTCAAGATTTCTACTCTCCTTTCTTCCAATAATCCGAACAACGTCGGGAGAGGCGAAAGCTGATTACTCACTACTGATAAGGTTTGCAGCGAGGAGAGGTCTCCTATGGAATCCGGGAGAGTCGATAAATTGTTCCAGTCTAAATATAGTTCTTCGAGCGATGTAAGGTTCCCTATTGACTTGGGGAGAGTCTTGAGTTTATTATTATGTAAAGATAGTTTTTTGAGCGATGTAAGCTTCCCTATGGACTTGGGGAGAGTCGATAACTGATTATTCCTTACCCATAGTTCTTCGAGCGATGTAAGCTTCCCTATGGATTTGGGGAGAGTCGTGATGGAATTATAGTCTAAAATTAGTTTTTCGAGCGATGTAAGGTTCCCTATGGACTCCGGGAGAGTCGATAACTGATTATTTGATAAATCTAATTTTCTCACTGACTCTTCTTCAACTATAGCATATGATTTTCGTTCATTTCCATTGTTTAAATCTCCAAAAACTTCCAAATCTACCAAATCCTCTATATCCTTAAGGGCATCAATTTCATATTGGGGTATCTTGATATTTGGTTTGATTTCTTTAAGTTTTTCATATGTTTTTTCTTTATAGCATCGATAACAGATATGTTTTTGGTGGGAAAATTTAAAAACATCAATAAGAGATTTCGGTGCTTCTTGTTCGATACATAACATTTCTCTATAGAACATTTCAATCTCATCGGGTCTGAAGCTTAATTCTATATTATGTCCACGAATCTCTTCATCAGTTTCAATGTTACTTAATTCTCTTACCGTCTCAATAATATTGTCTCCCATTTTTGTATCGAATTCTTCCGATTCTATCATTTCATTGATCTTTTTGGCTATCGGGATAAATTTTACTGCTATTTTCAAAACCTTTTCAATTTTAGATTCCTGAAAAAGAGCAAATTTGAATCGATTTTGTCGTATACAATTTGGATTTCCGCATTTAAACTCAAAGATTATTTTCTTTTTAAAAATATGTTTTATCTGTTTAACAATACTGGTCCTTTCTTTGATTAAGTTCTTATCTTCGTCATTTGCTTCACGAATATTGATAAGTTCTGGTAAGGTTTGAAACTCAAGTATTTCACCCAACATTTCCCTATTTTCTTCTATGCTCTCTAATATTTCTTGCTGTCCTAAATATAATTTCTCTACTTTTTCAGTAATTGAATCATTTTGCTCTTCAATATTGTCTAAATGGTGATGAACTTGTCTAAAATATTCCTCTAAGTCACTGTTTTGATCAATTTCTTTAATTTCATTTATTGAATTGTTTATATTCTGCGTTAATTCAATAATATTGGTTTTAAACTTTGTAATCGACATATTTATGTATTGGTTTTCTTGAATTTCGGTTTTCAAATCCTTTCCTAAACTTTTAATATTTTCCGAAGCACCAAAAGAAAATAATTTTTCTCCAGAATTCTTAAAATTATTCGATTTTACCTTGATAGATTTCTCCTCTTTGAAACAGTTTTCACTGAATGTTTTTCTGGAATCTACAAGGATTTGATTACTTTTTTTATTCTTGATATAATATTTTGAACAATCTAGATAACTAGCTGCTACATGTCTTGGAATACTAAAAGTTATTTCTAAATTATTAAGATATGAATTTGTAAAAGGGATAATTTCTAAAAAGAATCCTACACCATAATACTGCTCTCCTTCCACCGTTTGTAAGTTGATCTCTATCGAATCTAATTCTGGAATCTCTAAACAATTTATTTTATAAGGGGAATATCTTTCTGAAATTGGTTCTAATGAATAAAAAATATAAATCTCTGAATTCGATTGAATAGTGATTTTATTTAAATCTTTTCCCTTCAAATAAAATTTTAAATGATTAAAAAATTTCACATTTTGAAAATTTGGACACATTAATTTCTTAAGAAAAAAAGACCAATCAAAATCATTAATTTCCATACTATTCATTATATTATTGATTCAATTTTTTGGATGCATGTTTATAACTATCATTATATAAAAAATTTCGCAAAGTATTTGCAAAAAAGAGCTTTTATTTCTATAAATCTCTCACAAAATCCAATTTTTTTGATGTGTTTGCGTGATGTCTTTCTAAGAGATATATCATGAGTACTTAGATCTTCCAGCTTCTTTTTCAGAACTTAATTAGAGCATTGGGAAGGATAGCGGAATCCTTACGGTATGAAGAAAAAGAACGAGAAAAAAAATCAAGATGTTTGAGAAATTGGTTTCTTTAATTTCTCACATTTTTTTATACTCTTATTTTTAATCAACCCATTAAATTTCCTCATTTTTAACTAAAATTATGAATATTAAATGGTAAAAGACAGCGGTTTCATCCTAAAATAATCATACCCGATTACGTTCGGAGCCAATATTTTAGGTTTTATTTCCAATATTCCCGAAAAGATTACCTCAAACGCCAAATAAGAGGCGC
>CAZGCP010000085.1:0-2936 GCA_964524525.1 Candidatus Woesearchaeota archaeon | reverse complement strand
CCTAAGCTTTTATCTCTATCTTTACACATTTGTTTACACATTTCTTGTAAACGAGAATTACAAGCAACACCTCCACCAAGAAGTAATTCTTTTTTTCCAGTATGAGCCAAAGCTCTTTCAGCAGTTTCAACCAACATAGCAAAAACTGTTTCCTGAAGAGAGTAAGCCAAGTCTTCTTTAGAATATGTTCCAGATTCGAATTTTTGTTTTAAATTAGTTAATATCCCAGACAAAGTAATATCCATTCCTTTAACTCTATAAGGTATTTCAATTAAGTTTTTCCCCTCAAAAGCAAGCTTTTCTATTTTTGGTCCTCCTGGAAAACCTACTTTTAAATAGCGTGCAAAATTATCTATAAAATTCCCCACTCCAATATCTAAAGTTTCTCCAAAAACCCTATACTTTCCAGCTTCATAAGCAATTACTTGTGTGTTTGCTCCAGAAGCATATAACATTACAGGATCATTCGCATTAACTAAATCTCCAATTTCTAAATGTGCAATACAATGATTTACTCCAACAATAGGTTTGTTTAATTTCTTCACTAATTCTTTGGCAAATTTCATTCCCTCGACCAAACATGGAGGTAGGCCGGGTGCTTGAGAAAAGGCTATAACATCAATTTCATTTTCTTCAATTCCTGCTTCTTTTAATGCTTTATTATAAACTTCTTTAGAAATTTCTTTATGGTGTTTAGCAGAATCTATGGGAATTATCCCTCCAGATTTAGTAGTATACATGTCTTTAACATTAGCTAGAACATATTTATCTCTAACAATACCTATTCCAAAAGTATGTGCTGTTGATTCTATTCCTAAAACTATCATAAAAAATACAAAAACAGAACAATATATAAAATTAATTAAAAAAAAATAAAAAAGTGAAAAAATTTAAAAAACAACTATAAGAAATTATTTCTTCTTCTTAGATGCTTTTTTCTTTGTTGTCTTCTTTTTTGTGGTTTTTTTCTTAACAGCCTTCTTCTTAACAGCTTTTTTCTTTTTCTTTTTACCACCTCTAGCCATTTTAGCTTCACAAACGTTTCCTTTAGAATCAACGTAGTAAAGGAATCCTGGCTTTCTCTCGACAATATCCTTAGCAATTATCTTTCCCATTTTTACCTCCTTTTATTTAGTTTAAACACTCTTAATAGTAATTATACTATTTACTATTTAAATGTTTCTGTTAATCGACGAGGTTTGAAATTATGTCGTCGAACTTTTTGTTGAGAGGTATCTCGACGAGCTTTCTATATTTTTCTTTAGGTTTTATTTTTATTTTGTTGGGTTTAACTATCTTTTTTTCTAAAATCTTGTTTTTTTCATCGAGCCATAAGGCCAAAAAAGGAAAACTTACAAAAAATGAATGTATTTCTAGAAGAGTATCTCCCTTAAATTCAAATAATAATGCAGGAGAATTTTCTTTTTTTCTAAACATTAATCCCCTTATTTTTCCCAAGTTAAAAACTTTTTTCACAGGAACCTCAATTTCTCTTGCATCATGTTTTATTTTCATTACAATAATAATTAAATAGTATTTATAACTTTGACGCATATGAATAAGGATAAAAAAGTGTTTGGTTTTGAGATTTTTGATAAGGATTATGTTGAAGGGAAAGAACAATTCATGATTTATACATTAAATAATAAAATGTTAAAACCTGTTTTGAGAAAATTTGAATTAGGTTGGAAAGAATTATTTGATTTTCAAACTTTTTTAGGATGTTTAAGATATAATGATGTGAGTAAATTATATACTTATCATCCAAATGTATTAGAAACTCTTTGTTCTTTTCCTTATGAATTAAATGATAATGAAGAATTAAAAAAATGCGAGTTGGATGGAAAATGGAATCGTTTTTACCATCTTGAAATATTTTTTTCAGGAAAAAAGACAAACCAAATTATGAAAAATAATATTGAGATAATTCATTTAACTAAAGAGGAAGTAAGAGAATTAGAAGGAAAACTAAAATTTCATTATTGAAACCATTTCATAATTTTCTTTTTCCCTTCCTTTTTTGCTTTGTATGTTTTATACATTTTATTTACATTTTTATCAGTTACCCAATTGTGATGTCTGAAACCCCCTCCAAAAGTTTGAGGAATATGCATCAATTCATGAATTATTGTTTTTATTTTATCTTCTTCAGAAAGTTTTTCAAATCTTGGACATAAAAATTCTAAAGTATAATAAGCTTCTACCCCTATAGCCATTTGCATTAATTTTCCTATTGTATGGCATCTCGCAATTGTTCTTTTTGTAGAACTTCCATAACTTCTAAAACATTTGACTCTAGTAATTTTTATATGGGGAAATAAAATAAAACAAATTTCTTCTGCAATTATTTGTAAGTCTGGAGCAAATTCATATTTCATTGATAAATTATACACAAGTCTTATATAAAAAGCTACCTCTACTAAACTATGATAATGGAAATTAGCAATAATGTTTGGAAAATAAGTTTTACTTTTTTTGGTTCTAATGTATATTTATTAAAAATAAATGAAAAAAATTTGCTTATAGACACTTCATCTTATGATAATCAAGAAGAACTTATTTCGGGATTAGAGGAAATGAATTTAAAACCTTCAGAAATAGATACATTAATTCTTACACACAATCATTGGGATCATACGGGAAATTTAGATTTATTTAAAAATAAAAATAAAAAAATAAAAATTTATGCAAGTAAAAAAGATTTTCCAGAAAATAATTTCCCAGAAATAATAAAATCAGACGAAATAGAAAAAACATTCCCTGATTTGAAAATAATTAAAACACCAGGACATACTCGTGGAAGTATTTGTATATTTTATAAAGAAGAAATTTTGTTTTCAGGAGACACAATTTTTTATAGGGGAATAGGAAGAACTGATTTTCCTGAAAGTTCTCCAGAGGAAATGGAAAAATCCTTAAACAAAGTTGAAAATTTG
>CAZGCP010000084.1:0-2983 GCA_964524525.1 Candidatus Woesearchaeota archaeon | reverse complement strand
ATTTATCAAATAAACGGGATAATAAATTTCAAAAGAGGTATAATGAGAAGTATGCCTATAAAAAAGACAAACAGGAAAATATTTAAATTAGATTTTGTTGGTTTGATTATAAAAAGAGGATAATATGGTTAGTCAAAAAGTTGTTAGTTATTTACAAAAAGGAAAGAAAAGGGGTTTTTCTTATCAGAGACTTAAACAAGAATTATTAAAAAGTAGTTTTAAAGAAAAGACTATCGACGATGCTATTAATTATTTAAAACAAGGAAAGACTTCTGGAACAAAAAATAATGTTGCTCAAAAGGAAACTACACAGAAAAAAACTGTTCAAAAAAAAGTAGGAAAAAAGAAACCTTCTTCTAAAAAGTCTGTTGAAAAAGAATTTGAAGAGGTTGTTAAAAAACAAAAACCCAAAACTTCTGCAAAAAAGGATTTAGAGAAAAAAGAAGGAAAACAAAATAAAGAAGATAAAAAGAAAAAAATTTCTAATAAAAATTTGAAAAAAATCCCTAAAAAAAGAAAAGCTGGTATTGTTTTGTTACTAACTATTATTACTTTTGGAATTTATGGACTTGTTTGGTTAGTTAAAACCAATAAAGAACTAAGAGCAAATACAGAAACAGCTCCAAAACCAAGTATGTTATGGTTATTATTAATTCCTATAGTAAATCTTGTTATTATGTTTATTTATTTTTGGAAATATAGTTCTGCTGTTAATGAATTGACAGGATTTAGTAAGGGAGGTCTTTTTGCATTGTGGATTTTTTTAGGGCCTGTTGCACAAGTAATTACTCAATTACAATTGAATAAACTTGCAGAATAATTAACTTTAAATAGAAACTTTATTTTTTTATAAGATGAATCCTAATAATCTTAGTGATGAGTTTTTAACAAAAAAGTTAAATGAAGAAAGGAGTTTTTTTGATTCTTGTATTGAAGATTATTTTGGAGAAAAGTTTTTGGATGATTTTGAGTGGGAAAAAGGAAATCCTTTGGAATATAAAGTTGGAGATAGGATTTATAGCGCTTCTATTTCTGTAGAGAATGGAAAAACCTATGTAAGATTAAAAAATAATTTGAAAAATTTCAAAATGGAAAATATTATGGGGAAAGGAAGAACCTTGTTTTATTCGCTTCCTGATTTAAAGGAAATCTTGACTGGAGAAGGTATTTTTAGTATTTTTCATGAACTGACTCATTGCTGGTTTAAGTATAAGGGATATCATGATAGTTTTAGAAATTTTAAAACAAGTTATAATTTAATGGAGGGTTTTTGTGATTTTTGTGCTTATGATATTATAAATTCTAATGATAAAATTAAAAATATTTTCCCTGAAGCTGTTGAATCTTCTGAAAAAATGCTTGATGAAAATGCTGCTGTTATAGATTATGTAAAGTATTATCCTTATTCGCAATATTTTTTAAACGATTCTTTTTATCCTATTTTTGAAACTGAAGAAAGTATAAAAGAAAACCATGAAAGGTATGAGCCTCAAGAATCTTTTGTAAATCCTTTTGATGAATATGGCTCTTTTATCCGGGAACATATGAGGGCTCGTAGCATGGCTTTATTTTTCAATAGAAAGAAAGATATGATTGAAATTTTAAATAATCCTCCTAAAACTAGGGGGGAAGTCATATATCTTTCTAATAACCCTATTTGATAAATTATATTAATTAATTTTACAAACCCTAAACTTTAAATAGAAACTTTATTTTTTTATAAGATGAATCCGAATTTTAAGAAAAAAATTTTAGATAATGGTATGACTATTTTATTTGAAAAAAGAGATTTGCCTGTTGTCAGTGTTGCTTTTGCAGTTAAGAATGGAGGAATTAATGAATCTTTAGAAGAAAAAGGAATTTCTCACTTTATAGAACATATGTTGTATAAAGGAACTGAAACAAGAAATAATAAACAGATTGCAGAGGAGATTGAGAAAAATGGCGGGGAGTTAAATGGTTTTACTTCTGAAGAAATAACTGCTTATTGGTGTAAAATGCCTTCTAAGAATTTGAATATTGCATTAGATGTTTTAAGTGATGTTGTAAAAAATCCTAAATTTGATGAAACAGAATTTGAAAAAGAAAGACAGGTTATTTTTGAAGAGATTAAGATGAGAAGAGATACTCCTCAGGTATATGTTTTTGATGAGATTCAGAAGTATCTTTATTCTGGAAGTTTAAGTGTTGATTTAATTGGTACATATGAAACAATGAATTCTGTTACAAGGGAACAAATGAAGAAAAAATTTAAAGAGATTTATGTTCCAGAAAACATGTTTCTTACTGTTGTAGGTAATGCAGATTTTGATGAAATAGTTAAATTTGCTGAAGAGAATTTTTCAAAATTAAATGGTAAAATTTTAGAACAAGAATTAGGTTTAAAAAACGAAATTAAAATTGAAAAAAGGCCGGGAATTGATCAAGCAAATTTAATTTTTGCCCATCATATTCCTTTAGCTGATAAGGATAAAAATTATACTGCAAAAATTTTAAATACTATTTTAGCAGGAGGAATGTCTTCTCGATTGTTTTCTGAAATAAGAGAAAAAAGAAATTTGGCTTATGCTGTTAAAGGAGATTCAGATATTAATAAAAGATTTGCATATAATTTTATTTATGTTGGAACAACAAAAGATAATGTTGAAAAAGTTAAAGAATTGATTTTAGAAGAATATCAAAAAGTTGCAAATGAATTAGAAGAAAAAGAGTTACAGGAAGCTAAAAGACAATTAAATGGTAATTTTGATATTTCAATGGAAGATTCTCAGGATAGGATGGTTGATTTATTAAAAACAGAAATTTGTTGTAATGCAGAAGAGCTTTATGAATTTAAGGAAAAAATCAATTCAGTTAATTTAGAAGATGTAAAAAAAATGGCCTCTGAGATAAAAGAAGGAAGTTATAGTTTTTTTGCTTTAATCCCTTCAGATTAAATTATGTGTTTTATTTAATTTTTCTTTTCTTTCTAATTTTATTAATG
>CAZGCP010000083.1:0-2999 GCA_964524525.1 Candidatus Woesearchaeota archaeon | reverse complement strand
CTTTTTGATAATCCTTGAGCTACCCTCTGAGTCTACTGGGTTTCTTTTTCACAAACGGTCTTTTTCGAAAAAAGACACGCTCCAAAAACCAGAATTTACCTGGAGAAACTACAATGGTAGAAAAACTTCCCGCCTCGCCTCCAAAAGGGTTTCTTTTTTGTGAATTTCCTCTTCAGTGTTTGGAAATACGCAAAAGATTGAATGAAATGAGGTCTTTCACAAAAAGTTAAGTTTAGGAAAATTATTTTAAAAATTAAATTAATAAACCCTTTTACCTAATTAATTATATAAAATGGTGATGATAAAAAACAAAAAAGGACAATACTATTTAATTGCAGCCATGGTGATAATTACAATTTTATCTGTACTTATATCTACTTCAAATTTTTCTCAAATAACTAGCCATGAAAACATAAATAAGGAAGGAGAAAGTTTACAAATCGAAAGTGAAAAATTAATGGATTATGTTCTTTTTAATAAAGATGATAAGAAAATAAAAGAATTTAGGAAAGATTATTCTAATTATCTTGGAGAAAATTATAAAACATTTTATGTAATTGAAAATAAAAAAAACATAAACTTACATAATTTTGAAAATGAGAAAATTACTTCAGAATCCTTAAAAACCACAGATAAAAAAATAAATGTTCAAATTCCTCTTGAAGAAAATAAATTAACTAATTATTCGTTTAATTTAAAAAGTGGAAATGATTTATATTTTATAATAATAAAAGAAAAGGGGGAAGAAAAATACACTTATTCAAATGAAATCTAAAAAAGCTATAAGCTCTATGATAGGGTATGTTTTACTAATTACTTTAGCTATTACAATGAGTGTTTTAGTATATAATGGAATGAAAAGCTATGTCCCAACAGAACATACAGAATGTCCTGATGGAATAGGAATTTATGTAGATGATTATACTCATAAAAAAGATTTATTAAATTTAACTTTAAAGAATAATGGAAGATATGGAATTTCAGGATTTTATATCTATGGGTCGAATGATTCTTCCCAGGAAATTGCTACAATAAATCTTGCAAAGAAAATAAAAGAAAATAAAAAAGAAGGATATAGTGTTTTTGAAACTCAAGGAGGAGTAAGGATTTTTGTTGATGGAGTTAAAGAAGGGGATAAATATAATACTTGGAAACCAGGAAAATCTTATAATTTTTTATTTAATGTTTCGGGTATTACTGGAGGAATTAAATTTCTAGAAATAACTCCAAGAATGCAAATGGAATATGAAAATACATTATACCTTCCAAATTGCGGAGATGCAAAAATAAAAGAATCAATTTCCAGTTAATTTATTAACGAAGAATTTAAAAACATAAAATAATTAATTATAAAATAAATAAAACAAAAATTATAAACAAAAAGAGGATGAGAAATAAAAAAGGTTTATCTCCAGTAATTGCGACAGTTTTACTAATTTCATTAGTTATTGTTTTAGGATCAATGGTATTTCTTTGGTTTAGGGGAATAGTTGAAGAACCAATTGAAAAAGATTTGGGCGGAGGAGGTGAAAATGTTAAAATGATTTGTAATGATGTGAAATTTCAAGCAGAATATGTTGGAAACAGATTACAAATAACAAATACTGGAAATGTCCCTATCTTTGATATGAAATTAATAATAGACAAAGTAGGTACTCAAGAAACAACTACCCTAAGAACACTTATGAAAGATGAGGATGTGGGATGGGAAAAAACAGGATTGAATTCTGGAGGAGTATTTTCTGATTCTGTAATTATAGATGGAGATGCAACACAAGTAACAATAGTTCCTATATTGCTAGGAGAAACATCAGAGGGTAGAGAAGCCCATCCTTGTGATAAAAGTGTAGGATATAAAATCACAAATATATAAATTAAAATACAATGAATAAAAATGTTCTCAAAAAAAGGGCAAGTTTGGGTTGAAACAGTCATTTACACGCTTATAGCTTTTATTATGATAGGGTTAGTTCTTTCTTATGCAAGACCTAAAATAGAAGAAAGTAAGGATAAAGCAATACTTGAACAAAGCATAAATATTTTAAAAAAAATAGATACAATAGTTAATGATATTAGAGATTCTCCAGGAAATAAAAGACAATTAGACATAAAAATAAGGGAGGGAGAATTAATAATAAATTCTAGTGAAAATTCTATTTATTTTAAAATGAAAAGCAAATATCCGTATGGTGAATCGGGTTTAACTATTCAGGAAGGAAATATAAATGTTACAACATTTGAAAGAGGAGAATATGATATAATAATTATGGAAAGGCACTTTTCAGGAATAAATATGACTTGGCAAAATAAAAATATGAAAAAAACAATAACACAATCCCCTCAACAATATAAAATGTTTATTTCTAATGAAGGAGAAAACGGAGGAACACAAATAAATTTTGATATAAAATAAGATGCCAAAAGAAAAAAAAGATTTGAAAAAAACAATTGAAGAATATGCTAGACCAGAAATAAAATTTACTCCAAAAATACCAAATTTGAAGAAAGAATCAGACAAATCAAAAGTAGATGTAAGATATTGTTTAATTTCTCCTTTTACTTATGCGCATATTTTTTGGGATGATACCAACAAGGAATTATTTTATGAAATTGAAGAACCCCCATTAACAAAAGAAGAAATACAAATTAGGAAAAAAATAACTAATGCAATGAATGCTATGATTAATTTTCAACATATTATCAAAAATAAAGAAGAAGAATTATTCAAGTACATTGATAAACGATTCAAAACTTTAGCAATAGAGCTAGGAGAAAATATCTCCTATGAAAGTTATAGGAAAATATATTATTATTTATGTAGGGATTTTATTGGATTTAATGAAACAGATCCTTTGTTAAAGGATTATTTTGTAGAAGACTTGGAATGTAATGGACTTAATACTCCCGTCTATATTGTCCATAGAATTTATAGAAGTATGAAAACAAGTTTAATTTACAAAGATGAAGATAAACTAGAAAGTTTTGTAGAAAAACTTGCC
>CAZGCP010000082.1:0-3167 GCA_964524525.1 Candidatus Woesearchaeota archaeon | reverse complement strand
CTGTGTCGGCTCGTGCGAATTGCAATTGTGCTTGGCTTTGCGGAATGATATTATACTAAACATTCTTCAATATACATAAACGATTGTGGTGGATTTGCATTAAAGTCATCTTTTAAGGATAATGATTTATTATACTTTCGTGTTTTCTTAATTTTTATTGCATATCCTTTCTCTTTATTTTGAAAATACTCAAAAAAGAAATTTTCGGTTATTCCAGAAAAATCTTTAGTTATATTCCAAAGTTGTTTCAATTCATCATTTAGTATAGAATCTATTTCAAATTCACCGATGACTCTTTGTACGGGTGAAGAGGCATAAACCAGAACTGTCTTTACATTTTTATTTTTAAATACAGAACGTCTAAATTCATATTTTTTTGTTCCTTCAAATATCTTCTCCGCAAACTCTGGTTTAATCGATAATAATACTTTCATTTGTTCCTGTTTGTTGCAAAATTAATTCAAATTGTTCTTTAGTTATTTTTTTCAAACCTCTCAATTCATCTTTTGTACCCGAAATCACCCCTAATTCTAGAAGTCTTTGTCTGTTAATTCGTTTTCCTGTAGGAAATGAATGAGTATACAAAAAATTAATGATAAATGGCCTGTATCTCGGATTCCAATTCCAATATCTTTTTAACTCTTGGTCTGTAAAAATACTTCTTTTTCTACATTTTAAAATAAAATCATTTTCATCTGCGATGTTCGTTATTTTACCCTCAGCTATTGCAATTGTAGTTATTACGCTACTATAATAAGCTGACCTATCTTTTGCAGCTGTACGATAAAAAACTATAATATCCCCCCTATTAATATTACGCTCAAAAGAACGTGAAATATATACTTTACTTATTGCATTTCTATGTGGTTGATTTTCGACGAAATCATAAGGAGATTCCGTCGTCAATATTGAATCAGGGAGAAGTTCTGTATGGTAATCTGGATAAATTGGTATCATGAAAATATTTGAGTTTTTAGAAATATAAGGAAACGATAATTTTGGATTATCTGCAATATATTTAGGTGTAAAATCTCTAACATATACTAATTCACTTCCATTAATGGTTGTTTTTGTACCATGTAAGCGAAATCCCCAATCCTCCAGTAAATTGATTAAACGTTTTTGCTCTTCCCTTTTATCAAAGATTGTAACATAAATTTCTTCAACATTATATTGGATTGCATTATCAAAAATTATTTTCATAAAACGCTCACCAAGTCGAACACCATTACTGATTACTTTAAATGTTCCAATTTTCAATCTCTTTTTTGGGGTAAAAACAGGAGTTAAATCAGAATAATTCTCTTTTTCATCTTCAACTTTAAGAAATAAAAATGAGAGTATATTACCCCTATTAATTGTAACATAGGCTGTTTCATCAGATTTTCTTAAAAACCATCTATCAAAACCAACATAATCCTCTTTGAAACTATCAAAGAATGAATCAGAAAGATTGATTTCACCGAATAATTCTTTAGTTACAGATAAAACATTGTAATCTACTAACTCTGGATTTTCAGAAACTACTTTTTCAAGAAAAGAATCAATTTTAAAAACTCTGTCAGCAATCCCAAGCAATTCAGCCTTTTTATGGATTTTCTTATCTTCAGTAATTAAAAATTCTATTCTCTCGCTAAAAATTTCATTTAGAAGAATTGTGTCATTTTTGTCATTCTGATTAACATCTATTTTGTCTGATATAGCAATTACTTCATGTTTTAAAGGAGTAACTGTCTTTAACACCTCGTAACTTTCTAATTTGACACCTAATGTATTAACTGTTTCTTGATTACTGTTTTTCTTAATTTCTTGAATTGTGACTGGATGAACACACTTAATGTATTTGCCTTTATCCAACCATCTAAAAAGAACACCGATGTCAACATTTAAAATTCTGCTAGCTTCTCTATGTATTACAATATTTGTGTCTAGTAACGCTCTCATTTTTTCATCTTTTTAATATTGAATACTTGAAAAATTGAAATAATTTTAGGCCAAGTAAAATAACTGATTATAAGTAATCCTATAATCATTGATAAGTAAACCTCAAAAGGGAGACTTTGCCATAGTTCTTTTGAAAAGAAACTTGCTTGGTACTTTTCTCGAAATGTAGGAATAAGCAATAATATTGCACACACTATATTAACTAGAACGGCTAAAGCAAACTGACCAGCTCCAATTCGTTCTTTAGAAAAAATGGAAAAGAAAGCATAACTATCTTGTTTTTTTTTCTTATTAAAAACGACCACTAATTCGTCCTTTTTAACACGGTTGTCTCCTAAATATTTCTTAAATGAATCAAATTCTAATGTTCTAATATTCTTTAAAGTATTTGAGTCAAAAAAAGTCAAATCATATGAATTAGGCAGAATATTAAACACAAAACAAGAATTTACATTACAAAGCTTTAGTTCTTCAAAATCAATTTCGGAATCTTTGGGTAAATTTCGTCTTTCATTTATTTTTAAATCATATATTATTGTAGACCTACTTATTCCAGTTTTTCTAGTTGAAAGAAAATTTATTTTGGGTTCTAAATAAAAACGGAAATATAAACTGGTATCTTCAACTTTTTCTATTTTCTTGAGATTTTTTAAATTTATTCTGATAGCAACTATTTTTTTTGACTCATCAATAGAAGATTCAAGAGGTATTATGCAAAGAGGATTACGATTTTCAAATTTTTGAATTACTCCATATTTCCTTTGACCTCCATCTAAAAATTCATGTCCTGAAACTGAATCGTTGAAAATGAACCTACTGTTTTCAGATTCTTTAAGTTTATCATAGAGGTCATTAATAATATGCTTGCTTGAAATCCATGGAATATAAAGTTTTAATGTAACTTCTTCCTCATTTATGTCAAATGCATCTTTGATTTCACCACCAAACTCAATTAATGCTGAATCGTTTTTAAACTCCCAAGTGCAAATATGAAATCGTTCTAACTCAATTTCGATATTTTTCTCGGTGAAAATGAAGTAATTATTTTCCATATCAATTCTTTCTATTTTCTTCTGAGGGACGGCCAAAATTGCACTCTTTTGCAAATTTTGATTTGCGCGTCAGCCTGTGTGATTTGCAAATGTGTGCAATGTGCGTGGGCTTCCCCAACTGCCCCATAGGGCAGAAGCGGGCGGGCAAAAACTAATTTTTTCTTGCACCAA
>CAZGCP010000081.1:0-3187 GCA_964524525.1 Candidatus Woesearchaeota archaeon | reverse complement strand
TTTTTGTGAAAAAAAGACCATAGCCCTGCCAGGATTCGACAAAAAATTCTTTTGAGTATGATTTTTTAGTTCTCCCGTATTTCTTTACACAGAAACAGAAATCCAGAAGAAACCTAAAGGTTCTCATCCTGATTAAATAGCCCTGCCAGGATTCGAACCTGGGTCCCCAGCTTCAAAGGCTAGTATACTTGACCACTGTACTACAGGGCTTTAGAAAAATATAACAATTTTATTTTATAAAACTTACTTAAATACCTTATCATAAAACCTAACTCTATTAACATCTTGTTTTTTAGGATTTATTCTTCTAATCCAATCGCTTAAACCAAACCCATTATACTTTTCTCCAGATAAAGAAGCTGCTAATCTCTTGTATTCTTTACTTGCATTAGAACGAGGCTTAGTTTTTGTCAAAGGTTTTCCCTGAGAAATAGATTTCAAAGCAGAAATATCATGAGGAATAACTGCAAAAACAGGAACTTCAGAAGTTTCTTCTATGTCTTTTAAAGACAATTCAAAATTCTTATTATAAACTTTATTTAAAATCAACCCTCTAATATGAGTATCTCTTTTTTTAGCATGATTCACTGCTTTAATTGTCATTCCTAAAGTAGGTATGTCAGGTGTTGAAACAACAAAAAGCTCGTCAGAAGCTAACATAACTGCAAGAGTTTCTTCATTTAATGAAGGAGAAGAATCTAAAATTATAAAATCATATTTTTTCTTTAAATATTTTATTTTATCTTTTAATTTCATGGGATTTATTTGATAATCATAAAAAACAGAAGCAGGAATAATGTCAAAATCTCCCAATCCATATATTGATTCATGAATATTAGCATTATTTCTTAAAACATCTTGTATTGAAACTTCATGGTCTATATCTAAATGCAATCCTAAATTTGGAGCAGAAAAATTAGCATCTATTAATAAAACCCTCTTACCTCTACTCGCTAATGCATCTCCCAAAGCACATACAACAGAAGTCTTTCCTACACCTCCTTTTAGAGAAAGCACACCTATTATTTTCCCCATGATTTTTAAAGGAAGCTACTCTTTAAAAAATTATCATTTGAATAAATAGCAACCTTTAAAAAACAAAAACCCAATATAATAAAATGGTAGAGAAAAAAACAAAGAAGAAAACAGAAAAAGAAGAGTCTATTGAAAAGGAAACAGAAAAAAAACAAGAACCTTCTAAAGAAGAATCTTCAGAAAAGAAAACAAAAAAAATAACAGATAAAGAATTTGAAAAAAATGTAGTTGAACTTGGAAAAAAAGGACTAACTTCTGAAAAAATTGGAGAAGAATTAAGAAAACAGAAAATTCATTCAAATGGATTCAAAAAGAAAATCTCAAAAATACTAAAAGAAAATGAAATATATGAAAATTCAGATTTAAAAAATCTTGAAAGCAAATTAGAAAGAATCAAAAAACATTTTGAAAAAAACAAACAAGATAAAAGAGCTAAGAGAGAAAAAGACAAAATTTTCTCTAGAATAAGGAAGCTTAAAAAATATCATAAAATAAAAATTAAATAATTTCTTTTAAAATGGAAGGGGTGAGTAAAAATTTAAAAAAGAGTATCGAAGATAATGTAAATCTTTTTTTAGAGATTTCTAAAAATAAAGAGATTAATCTAATAAGTCATTTCGATACTGATGGGATTTCTTCTGCTGCAATAATGATTCAAACATTAAAAAAATTAGACAAAACATTTACTACTACAATTGTAAAAAGTCTGGATAAAGAGTTTATAAAAAAACTTCCAAAAGAAAAATTAAATTTATTTCTAGATTTGGGTTCAGGAAATTTGGATCAAATAAAAGAGTCAGGGATTGAAAATGTTTTCATAATTGACCATCACGAAATAATCCATGATATTCCTGAAAATGTTAAAATAGTAAATTCTGAATTACATGACAAACAAAAAATATCTGCTTCTGGGTTGACATATTTATTTTGTAAAGAAATAGATGAAAATAATAAAAAATTTGCAAAACTTGCTGTTTTAGGAATGATTGGAGATTCTCTTGAAAAAGAAATAGATAAATTAAACAATAAAATTCTCGCAGATGGAGAAATTAAAAGAAAAAGAGGCGTATTAATATATCCTTCAACACGTCCCTTAAACAGAACCTTAGAATTTTGTTCTCAACCATACATTCCAGGAGTTACAGGCAATCCTGAAGGAGTAAGGGAAATATTAAGAGAAATGCAAATAGATTATAGCAATGGAAAATGTAAAAGTCTAATTGAATTAGATGAAAAAGAAATGCAAAAACTAGTAACAGCAATTGCTATAAGAAATCATAACATCGAAGAAAAGAAACTAATAGGAGATATTTTTTTAATAAAATTATTTAACAAACTAGAAGATGCAAGAGAAATAAGTGCAAAAATAAATGCTTGTTCAAGAATGGGGGAAAGTGAAGTCGCATTACAAATGTGTATGGAAATACCAGAAATCAAAAAAAAGGCTGAAACAATACATGCAAGATACAAACAAGAACTTATTTCTGCATTAAAATTTGTGAAAAAAACTGAAAAAATAAAAGTAAAAGATTGCCTAATAATAAACGCAAAAAACAACATAAAAGACACCATAATTGGAACTGTTGCAAGTATACTCTCAAACTCCTCTGAATATTCTCCTGGAACAACAATTGTAACAATGGCACATAGAGAAAACAATGAAATAAAAATTTCTGCAAGAAATGTTGGAGAAAGCCAAAAAAATGTTAGAGAAATTCTAAATAATACTATAGAAAAAACTGGAGGGGAAGTAGGAGGACACCACCAAGCAGCAGGATGCACAATTCAAAAAGAAAAAGAACAAGAATTTATTGAAGTATTAAAAAAGAATTCTGAAGTTGAATTAATTAAAGTTAATCAAAACCTTTAAAATAAACATTTTTCTTGAATAACTATGGGAAAGCAAATTGAAGAAGGAGATATTGTATTATGTACTGTTGAAAGGATAGTTGGAACAATGGTATTTGTGAAAATACATGGAAACGGAGAAGGAAGCGTAATATTCAGTGAAATTTCTCCAGGAAGAATAAGAAACATAAGAAATTATGTAGTTCCAAAAAAGAAAATAGTCTGTAAAGTTTTAAAATTAGGAAACCAAATACATCTTTCTTTAAGGAGGGTTACTCAAGAAGAAAGAAAAGAAGTAATGGAC
>CAZGCP010000080.1:0-3212 GCA_964524525.1 Candidatus Woesearchaeota archaeon | reverse complement strand
TAATTGATTTTCATAGGTAGGTAATGATTCTAAAAAAAGTTCTTCTAACATTTTTTTTGAAATTTCTTCTTTGTTTGCATTAAGAATTATTTTTCCATTTTTCATTTCTATAAATGCTTTTTTCTTTAAAGCACCTAATGAAGCTTTGAATTCATCCTCTGAAAGATTACTTAAGATTTTTGCATCTTTTAATGATAATATTCTTTTTTCATCAAGAATATCTATTAATTGTCTTTCTGGAAGTCCTCTTTTTTTATATAGGGCTCCATTGACACCCAATTCAATAATTTTTCTTTTTTGATATTCTAATTCTATTATTTCCTTATTTTTTAAATATTCTAATGATCTTAATACAGAGACTTTATCTAAATTTGTTTTTTTACAAATTTGAGTTACATCTTCATTTAAATAAGGTATTATTTTTCTTTCATTTTGACTTAAACTTTCAGATAATTTTTGTATATCCATCTTAATATGTAATAAATCTTAATTAAAAAACTTTTTATTCTGATATTCTGGACAAGTGTTTTTGTATTCACACCAATTACAGAGAATCGAGGGTTTTGCAGGGAAATTATTAGTTGTTTCTATTTCGTGTATTAGCTTTAAAGTATCTTTTTTTAATTCTTCTAGTTCTTCAAAAGTTCTTTTTGAAATTATTTTTTTGTTATGTGCAAGGTAATGCCAAATTAGAGAAACATTTTTATTGGTATTGAAAAGTTCTTTTATTGCAATAGAGTATAAAGCAAGTTGTCTATCTGTTTCTATTTTTTCTTTTGTTGGGAGAGAGTTTGCTGTTTTATAGTCATGAATTTCATATTCATTTGTTTCTTGATTGTAAACTAATCTATCAATGTAACCTTGTATCTTGTGTTTGTTTTCCTTGTCAATTTCTAAAATAATTTTTTTTTCACATTCAATTGTTCCATCTTCAAATGGATAGTGTTTGCTATAATAATTTAGAAGAAAACTTACTCCTAGATTAAAATAGTCTTTTTTTGTTTTTTCTTTTTTTACTATTTCAACATTTTCAGAATCTCCTTTTTCCCATTCTTCAGAATAATATTTTATTGTTTCTTCAATTGAAGGTATTTTTTCCTTGTTTAATGATTTATTGTAAATCCATTCTAAAGTGTTATGAACACATGTTCCTAAAAGAGCTTCGACTGTTTTTTCTATATCTGGAGGTAATTTGTCTATGTATCTATATTTAAACCTTAAAGGACATTGTTCAAAAGTAGATATTTTTGAATGAGAGTACATTGCCATTAAAGAAAAAATTTGTTGTTGCTTATAAAACTATTGTATTATCTTCCAAGGGTGGTATATAATATGTCCTCCATCTTTAAGTTCAAAAATCCCTAGTTGGTTCAGTCTCGGAGAGCCAATAGCAAAGAAACTAGAAACATCCTTTTCATTTGACCATAAAGCTAATTCACAATAATCTCCTCCATAATTTTTATACGATCCTGATTTTTTTATTTTGTTAAATAATTCTTCATCATAATTTTCTCTATATTCTTCTTTAATTTCGTCAAAACTAAATGCTACTAGAGGATCATTTTTGATATCTCTCTTAGCGGGTGCCTCATCACTATAATAAATTTTTGAACATATTGCTCCATACTTTCTTTGTATATCTGCCCCTTTTTTGAAAACAGGATGAGTATGATTCATCATCATTTTATTTTTTTCATTTAACTTTTCTCTTGTTTTTTCCAGAAGATCTCCTTCTTTCCAGTCACAATAACCAGAGTCTATTGCCTCTCCTCCAAGAAAATTTGTTATTATTCTGTCTTCTTTATTAAAAATTCCTGTAAATGCTACTTCAAGATTTTTTTCTGCAGAACTTTGGAATATATGTTCTAAAGAATCCTTTTTTTCATTATGAATTGCTTGTTTTTTTATAAAAATAGGTTCGGGATTTGTAAGGTATGTTAAATTTATATCTCCATTATGTTCTTTGATTAATTTTTGAAGAGAATTTGTTTCTTTTGCTCTTTTTATTTTATGATAGAAATCTTCCATTATTTTGATTATTCTTTAAAGTTTTTAAGAATTATTGTATTTTATTACCTTCTTTTTTTAACCCCTTCTTTTGGACAATATTTTTCAATAGGACATTTTGAACACCAGGGAGAAACAGGTTGACAAATATCTCTTCCAAACTGGACAAAAATTGCATTGAAGTCTGACCAATATTTTTTAGGAATTATTTTGGGTATTTCTTTATCTGTTTGTTCTGCTGTTTTTGTATTTATCCATTTTAATCTATTTGGAATTCTATGACAATGAGTATCTATTGGGATTACTGGTTTATTAAATGCAAATGCTAGAACTATTTTTGCTGTTTTAGGGCCAATATGTTTTATTGAAATTAAGTCTTCATAATTATCTGGGACTTTTGAATCAAATTTTTTTATTAATTCTTTTGAAACAGATTTTAATGCTTGGGCTTTTTTGTTATAGTGTCCTGTTTTAAAGATTATTTTTTTTAATTTTTCATTTGGAATGGAAATTATTTTTTTTGGGGTGTCTGCTTTTTTGAAAAGTTCTTTTGAAATTTCTTCTGTTGTTTCATCTCTGGCTCTTAGAGATAATAAACAAGAAATTAAAATCTTAAAAGGCGAGGAAACCCTCTGATTTTCCTCGCGCTCCTTCCTTAAATTGCGGAAAGGCGACCTTCTTTCTTTGCCTCCTACAAAGGCAGCATTCTTATTTTTATCCCTCATTCTGTTAAGAGTTGTCATACCTGTATTAGGATATTTTTTAGAAAGAACATTCATTACGGGAATTATATTTTTTTGATATTTTTTTAACATTAAATTTTTATATTCTTTTGTTTATTTAAAATTATGGAGTGTAAAAAGGAAGAGAATATGAAGAGTTGTAATTGCACTTATCCCGGATGTCCGAGGAAAGGGATTTGTTGTGAGTGTATAAAGCATCATTTGGATGCAAGAGAATTGCCTGCTTGCTTTTTTCCTAAAGATATTGAGAAAACATATGATAGGAGTTTTGAAAAGTTTTCTGAATTAGTTAATGAAGGGAAGGTTTAGTTTATTTTTTTTCTCCAAGTATTTTTGTTGCTATCCAAATTCCTAAAGAAGCAATAATTGTTATTAGAACCGCACTAATTAATTGATTTTGTATTTTACTTGTTCCCACTATTATTTGAACAGCTTCTTTTATTACATCATTCCAAGTTAAAC
>CAZGCP010000079.1:0-3251 GCA_964524525.1 Candidatus Woesearchaeota archaeon | reverse complement strand
TTCTGTTAATGTTGCCAAATCAGAATGTTGTGTTGCTCTGCAAGAACGAGCTGTCCGACTTAAAATAATTCTTAGAACATTCTTTAAGTTTTCATCTTCAATCTTATCTAAAAACCTAATATAATAAAATAATTCCTGCCGAACCCTTTTTGAAAACCATTTATTCAAAAAAGAATTCATATCATTTTCATTAAATAAATTAGATTTATCTTTTGTTCCGTTCTTTTCAAAAAATTCTTTATTCTCTTCTAAAAATTGTTTCAGTTTTTTCTCTCCATATTCTTTTTCATTTTTAATTTCTTTACAAAAAATTTTATATTTGAATTCAGGATTAGGGAAATATTTTTTATTAAACTCGCTCAACTTTTCTTTTAATTCCTTGTCAAAAGAATCATCAAAAACTTTCTGACTAAAATCCCTTGTCTTAAAACAGATATCTCTTGCAATTTTATCTAATTTATACAAATCATATTTTTCTGTTTTAACTTTTGATATTAAACAATTAAAATCAGAAACATCAATTCCAATAGAATGCAAACCTAATTCAGATGACTGAACTAAAGTAGTTCCGCTTCCCATAAAAGGATCTAAAATAACATTTCCTTCTTTAAAATAAATTTCCTTTTTATGTGTGTTAATATGTTTATCAAGAAAATATTCAACTAACTGAGGAATAAATTTTCCCTTGTAAGGGTGCAACCGATGAACATGTTTTGTTGTGTCAGATTCTCTCAAATGCGAAAAAGACAAACCCCAATCTAAATCTTTTCCAAGTTTATTTTTCCATTGTTCTTGTTTTGAAATAATCTCTTTATCATAATAGTTTTTCAACTCATTAATTTCAACTTTGATTGTTAATTGTTCTAAATATTTTTTTATCTTTGCATATTGAACTAAATAAGAAATATTAGAAGGTGTTACTGGTCTGCCTAAAAACTCCGTAGCCCATTCAGACGCCTCTTTTAATGATACCCTTTTTTGCATATTTAATTATAGACAAAAATTCTATTTAAAGTTTTTGGACCATTTTTCAATGATAAAACTTACCCCAACACAATAACTTTTAAAAACATTGACAAATATCAATACATCATGGAGAATAAAAAATGAACCTAATGTCTTTTATGGAAACAATGTCTTCTAGCAGTTTTCCTTTGATTGCTGCCTTTTTTATTGGATTGATGACTGCTTTAAGTCCATGTCCTCTTGCAACAAACATAACTGCAATTGCATATATTTCTAAAAAAATAAATAATGGAAAGAAAACCCTTTGGACAGGTTTTGTATATACTCTTGGAAGAATGTTTACTTATGTTTTACTTGCTTCCCTAATTGTTTATATTGGATTAAATGTTCAAACAATTTCTTTATTCTTACAAAAATATGGAGAGAAAATTTTAGGTCCTTTGTTAATTTTAATTGGACTTGTAATGTTAAATATAATAAAATTGCCGTCATTAAAATCTGGAAATAGAGTAAAAAAAATTAAAGAAAAACTTTCAGAAAAAGGATATTTAGGAAGTTTTTTATTAGGGGTTTTATTTGCTTTGGCTTTTTGCCCTTTTTCAGCAGTGTTATTCTTTGGAATGTTGATTCCTTTAGCTTTAAGTTTTTCTGATGGAATATTAATTCCTTCAATTTTTGCTTTAGCAACAGGACTTCCAGTTATAATTTTTGCATTCATTTTAACATTCAGTGTTTCTAAGTTAGGAAAGGTAATGGGAAAAGTTCAATCTTTTGAAAAATATATGAGATACATTATTTCTATTGTTTTCTTAATTGTTGGAGTTTATTATACTTGGAGAATTTGGTTTTAAGCAAAAGATTTAAATATTGATGATTATCAATATATAAAATGGATAATTTAAAAAAATATAATATTGTAAGTTGTAGTGGTGCATCAAATACAGGCAAATTTGCTGATGAAGTCGCAAGACAACTAGCATCAAAAGGTAAAGCTAACATGATTTGCTTAGCAAAAATTGCTATTGGAGACCAAGCTTTAATTCAAAAAGTAAAATCCCAAAATGAGAAAATTATTGTTTTGGATGGTTGTGCTTTTAATTGTGCTAAAGAAATACTTGAAAAAGAAGGTATTACTGAAAATATCATATCTATTAACACAACAGATTTTGATATAGTAAAGGGAGAAACCCCATACAGCGAAGAAAAAGCAAATGAAATAATTGAATATATTACAAATCTTGAGGATATTACAAATCTAGATAATAATGAACCTGAGGAAAATCCAAAATCTAAATGTGGATGTGGATGTGGAGGTTGTTGTTAATGAAAATAAGAGTTATAGGTTCAGGATGTCCAACATGCACTAAACTTCATCAATGGGTTGTAAAACTTAAGGAAGAAGGAAAAATAAATGCAAATGTAGATTACTCTAAAGACATAAACGAATTAATTGAACTTGGAGTTATGGGAAGTCCTGCTTTAATAATTAATGGAAAAGTTGCTAATGTTGGAATGCCTGAGAATGAAGAAAAGTTGTTAGATATAGTTAAGAAAAATTCTAAATAAAAAATATTTTTTCTAATTGTAGATATTTTTTCTATGCCCAATTTTAAGAATATTCAAAATTTTAATAGTTTTATCAACATCAAGAATAATTCTATATTCCCCAACCCTTAATTTATATCCTTTTATTTTTTCTAAATGTTTCAAATAGCGAAAAGGTTCACTTTTACATTCTTGAAGTTTATTCCAAATTCGTTCTTCATTTTTCTTGTTAAGTTTATTCAAAAAATCAATAGTTTTTTTATCAAATCAGAGCCCATACATTTTTACAAACCAAGAATTTTCTTAGTCTCTGCTTCTGTATAGAATTCGCCTTTCTTAATTCTTTCTCTTGCTTCTTTTATTTCGAGAATTGTTTTTTGACTTAGTTCGGGTTTTTTTTCGCACATCTTTGCTAAATAAATAAGTTTTCTCACAAGTTCGTCATAACTCTCACTCTTATATTGCTTGAATAAATCAAGCTGTTCTTTTGTTTCATTATTTAGTCTTATTGTTGTTTCCATATACAATTGTATACAAATGTAGATTATTTAAATGTTTCTATGAGTTGTTTTGGAATGCCTGAAAATGAAGAAAAGTTGTTGGAGATTATTGAAAAAAATTCTGAATAATTTTGAATCATAAAATTTAAAGAATTAAATCTCCTTTTTATCAAGGAATTTAGTTAAATCTCTCATGTCCTCTGGTTTCCCTTCTAATTCTCCATAATACTTCGAGTCCAT
>CAZGCP010000078.1:0-3392 GCA_964524525.1 Candidatus Woesearchaeota archaeon | reverse complement strand
GTAAATTGATGCATTGAATTTTTAAATTCCTTCATAAATTTTCAAAAAAAAATATATTTTAAATAACTTTCCAAGTAATCTTATTCTTATTCAACAAACTCCACTTCAAAACTTCCTTGCTTAATCTCTTTAGCATTTGTAACATTTTTTAAATCTTCTAAATAATCTTTCAAATCTTCATAAGTTCCTTTTTTAATTGTTAAAACAATTTCAGCTTTCATTGACTTTTGAGATTTAGTCTTTTCTTGTCTAACTTTTGCAATTAAATCTAATAACAATCTCCATTTATCCTTCTCTTCTTTTTCTTCTTTAAGCTCTTTAAATTCAGGCCATTTTGAAATATGTATAGATTTGTCTCCTTCTAAATTCTTAAAATAATTTTGATAAACTTCTTCTGTAACAAAAGGCATAATTGGAGCAAACATCTTAACCAAAGATAAAAGAGAATTATATAATGTATATTGAGCAGACAACTTTTTCTCCCCTTCTCCCTGATAAACTCTCTTCTTTACAATCTCTAAATAGTTATCACAAAAATCATTCCAGAAGAACTGTTCTAATTCTTGTTTAACTTTTGAATATTCATATTTCTTGAAATTCTCAGTGCAATCTTTTAATAATAAATTTAGTTTATCCAAAAACAAACTATCCAAGGGTTCCAGTTCTTTAGGTTTTTCTCCTTTGTAATTTTCCAAATTCATAAAAACAAATCTTGAAGCATTTAACAGTTTATTAACTAACTTTTTTCCTGTAATCAAATCTTTTTCTTGATAATCTAAATCACTTCCCAATTTTGCTCCAGCAGCCCAAAATCTCATTGCATCTGCTCCATAATTTTCTAAAACCTCTAAAGGATTAACAACATTTCCTTTACTTTTACTCATCTTTTCTCCTTTCAAAGAAACATTTCCAGAAATAATTATATCTTCCCAAGGAATTTTTCCCTCGTGCAAATAAGCCTTAACAATTGTATAGAATGCCCAAGTCCGAATTATATCGTGTCCTTGAGGCCTTAATGAAAAAGGAAGTTTAACTTTATTATTAACTAAACTAGAAGCTATTTGAGGGGTTAATGAAGAAGTTGCCCAAGTGTCTAAAACCATTGTTTCAGGTTTTGCTTTTTTTCTGCATTTAAAACAATTCTTCTCAGTTTCCAAAGGGTCGACAGGGAGTTCTTCTTCAGACGGTAAAATAACTTCACCACAATCTTCACACTCCCAAACAGGAATCGGAACCCCAAAATGCCTGTTTCTTGAAATACTCCAATCCCATTCTAAACCATTTACCCAATTATCATATCTCCGATGCATAAACTCTGGATACCATTTAACTTTATTTCCTTGTTCAATTAATTTTTCCTTTTTATCTAAAATCTTAATAAACCATTGTTTTGTTGGGATAAATTCAATAGGAGTTCCACACTTATCATGAACATTAACAACATGATTAATCTCTTTTTGTTCCTGAATAAATCCCTTTTCTTTTAAATTTTCAAGAATTTTTTTTCTTGCTTCTTTAACTTTTAATCCTTTATAGTCTCCCTGACTAATTTTACCTTCTCTATCTAAAATAATTTTTGGTTCTAACTCATGCCTATTTATTGCATCAACATCAAACCTGTCCCCATAACTACAAACCATTAAAACACCTGTTCCTTTTTCTGGATCAGCTGATTCATCTGCAATAATTGGAACCTCAAAATCAAACATAGGAACTTTTGCCTTTTTTCCAACTAAATCTTTATATCTTTCATCTTCCGGATGAACAAAAACAGCAACACAAGCTTCAAGCATTTCAGGACGAGTAGTAGAAATTAACAAATCTTTTTTATCACAAGAAAATTTTAAAGTTGAAAACAAACTACTCCCCTCTTTATCTTCTAATTCTGCCTGTGCAATAGAAGTTTGACATTCTGAACACCACATTGTAGGAAAATTCTCTTGATAAGCTTCTCCTTGTTTATATAAATCAATAAAACTTTTCTGAGAAATCTTTCTTGTATTATCATCAATAGTAGAATAATAAGCATCCCAATCTGGAGAAATTCCTATATCCATAAAATCTTGTATGTGCTCTGGAGTAATTTTTTTCAAAGTTTTCAAACAAAGTTTAATAAATTCTGTTCTTCCCATCTCTCTACTTTTAACATCGTTAGTCTTTTCAATAAATCTCTCTGTAGGTAAACCATTATCATCAGTTCCAAAGGGATAAAAAACACTCCCTTTTTCAGAAAAAAACATTCTCATAAAACGAATTACAAAATCTTGTTGAGAATATGAAAAAGCATGACCTATATGCATTCTTCCTGAAACATTTGGAGGGGGTGTGTCAACTGAATAAATTTTATCTTTAGTTAAATCAGCCTTGTAAATTCTTTCCCTCTCCCAAAAATCTTTCCACTTATTCTCTATTTCTTTAAAATCTACTTTTGCCATAAAGAACTATAAAAATCTAAGTTTTTAAAATTTAGTCCTTTTTAACATCACTTGTTTTTTTCCATTGAACATAATTATCATCCAAAATTTTCAAAACTTCATTTCTTATATTAGATTTTCCTAAACCTTTCCAATCAACTAAAGCAAAATCTACTTCTTCAATTGTTTTTTCAATAGCTTCTAAAATCATTTCTTTTGTGAGTGGAACAGCATAACCTGGAATAATATGGGAAAGAGCAAAATTTGAATTTAATTGTATCTTATTAAAATTTGGACAATAGTGAGAACCTCCAATTCCAATGGCAATTTCCCCATAAGGATTTTCCTTAAATTCCTCTATAGTTTGACTAATTGTCTTTGCTATAATAAAACTTACTCTTTTATCTTTCCATTCTGTTTCAGTTGAACCTATTTCAATAAAAACACAGGGTTTATCAATTAAAGGCCCATGATGAGTTACTTCCATTGTAACATCATAACTTTTAACATTTGATTTGTCATAATTTTCCTTTAATTTTTCAAATAAAAATTTATTAAATAAAGCAGAAGAATTACATAATCTTCCTTTTTTGCCTCCATGTTCTGCAATTCTCCAATTTCCAGGGCAATGGATAGAAAGAGTTTTATTAGGTTTTTCTGACTTATGTTTAGATGCAAAAATAATAAAATCATATTCATTAAGTTTATCCAAATCAAAATTTTCTTCATATAAAATACTATCTTCAATTAATGAAATATCAAAACCAGAATTGTCTTTTGACATAGCTGACAACAAAGGATTTTTTTTAAATTGATTTAATTGAGAGATTATATTAATTCCTGCAGAGTCTTGTTTTGATGCTACAACTAAATATTTCTTAAACATAATTAAATAAAAAAATTAAATGTTATAAATTTTAGTGTTATTTAGAATATATAAAACAATAAAAATTTAAACCCTTTATTCCTAAAATAAAC
>CAZGCP010000077.1:0-3409 GCA_964524525.1 Candidatus Woesearchaeota archaeon | reverse complement strand
AATAAGAATAAAATAATTCTTTTTTAAATAAAAATTAAATATAAACACTTTTAAATTATCTCTTTTATTTATTATTATGAAAAAAGGGGAATTTGAAGGCCTAACTAGTTTAAAGGCAAAAGAGAATCTTCAAAAATATGGGACTAATGAAATAAAAGAAACCAACAAAACTACTGTGTTCCAAATTTTACTAAGACAAATAAAAAATAACTTCATGGTTTATTTTTTATTTTTTGCTATGATTATCTCTTTTCTTGTTGGAAAAGAAATTACCTCTTATGTTCTTTTAGTTGTTATTCTTGTTATTGTTTTGACAGGTTTTTTCCAAGAATATAAAGCTGAAAAATCAATTGAAAGTTTAAAAAAAATGATAATGCCCATTTCTGTTGTCATAAGAGATGGTAAAGAAAAAGAAATTCCTACAAAAGAGATTGTTCCTGAAGACATAGTTGTTTTAAGGATAGGAGAAAAAATTCCTGCAGACAGTATTGTGATTTCAGAGAATTATTTACTTGTTGATGAATCTGTTCTTACAGGAGAATCAAAAGGGGTAAAAAAATTCCCTCCAAAAAATATGAAAAATATTGAAGACAAGAATATGGTTTTTACAGGCTCATTTATCTCTAGTGGTAAATGTATTGCAAAAGTAATAAATACCGGAATGAGTACCAAATTTGGAAAAATTGCTGGAATGATTTCTCGTTCTGAAAAAGAACTTCCATTACAAAAAAAAGTAAACAAGATAACAAAATCTATGGCTCTTGTTGGAATTGGAATAGCAATATTAACAGGATTAGTTGTTTTATTTCAATTAGGGTTAGTTGAAGAAACAGTTATAGATGTCTTAATACTCACTATTGCTATTTCTGTTTCTGCTTTTCCAGAAGGACTTCCAGTAGTCTTAACCACAACTCTTGCAAGAGGAGTTTCAAGAATGGCTAATAAAAATGCGATTGTAAACAGAATGTCTGTTATTGAAACATTTGGAGAAACAACAGTTATTTGTACAGATAAAACAGGAACAATAACAAAAGGAGAAATGACAGCAAGAGAGATTTTTTCAGGAGACAATTCTTTTAAAATAACTGGAATAGGTTATGAGAATAGAGGAAATTTCATATTAAATAAAAATAAAAAAAACCCTGAAAAGTATAAATCACTTTCATTATTAATCAAAACAGCAGTTTTATGTAATGATTCAAATATAATAAGAAAAGGAGAAGATAGTGTCTTTGAAATTTTGGGAAGCCCCACAGAAAGTTCTTTATTAGTTATGGCTTCAAAAGCAGGAATATTCAAAGAAGACTTTGATTCTAGAAAAATTGATGAAATCCCTTTTTCATCTGAAAGAAAAAGAATGAGTGTTATTTATAAAGATAAAGGAAAAAACAAAGTTTATTCTAAGGGAGCATTGAATCAGATTTTGCACAGATGCGAATATATTCAAAAAGAAAATGGTGTTTTTAGGATTTTAGAGAAAGATAAAAAAAGAATTATTTCTAAAAATAAAGAAATGACCTCTAAAGGTTTAAGAACTATTGCATTAGGTTACAAAGAAGTTTCTTCTTATAAAAAGGAAGATATTGAGAAAGATTTAGTATTTTTAGGAATTGTAGGAATAGAAGACCCTCCAAGAGAAGGCATAAAAGAAGCATTAAATATTTGTAAAAAAGCAGGAATAGAAACCAAAATGATTACAGGGGATGATGAAAATACTGCTTTAGCTATATCAAAACAAATAGGATTAAGATCTGGAAAAGTTCTTTTAGGAGATGAATTAGAAGAAATCACTGATAAAAAACTAGAAAAAATTGTAAAAGAAGTTTCTATTTTTGCTAGAGTAAAACCAGAACATAAGTCAAGAATTGTTAAAGCATTAAAGAAAAATAAGGAAATTGTAACAATGACAGGGGATGGTGTTAATGATGCTCCTGCATTAAAAGAGTCTCATATTGGGGTTGCAATGGGTATAAAAGGAACAGATGTTTCGCGTTCAGTCGCAGATGTAGTTTTAAAAGATGATAATTTTGTAACTCTTGTAGACTCAATTAAAGAAGGAAGAACTATTTTTAATAATATAAGAAAATTTGTAACATATCAACTTTCTGTTAATTACTCTGAATTAATTATTTTATTTTTTGGTGCATTACTCGTTCCTTTTTTTGGGTGGCCTATCCCTCTTCTTTTAGCATTACAAATACTTTTTATGAATATTGTTACGGATAATATTCCCGCAATAACTCTTGGATTAAATAAATCTTCAAAAGACATAATGTATGAAAAACCTAGAAGAGAAGCAAAAATACTTAACAAAAATTTTATTTGGATCTTGGCTATTTCAGGAGTGGTAATGGCTATTTTTACTCTGGGAACTTTTTACTTTACATTTAATATTTTAGGCCAATCAGTAGAGAATGCAAGAACTACTGCATTATTAACTTTGATAATTTTAGAAATAGGAGGAGCTTTTAACTTTAGAAGTTTTAGAAAAACAACTTTAAACAGAACTCCTTTTATTAATCCTTATTTAGTAATGGCTTCAGCAATATCAATAATTGCAACAATAATTATCATCTACACTCCTCTGAATAACATTTTTGAAACAGTGCCATTACCATTTATAGATTGGTTAGTTGCTGCTGGTTTTGGGTTATTTTTTATTTTCCTTTTTGATATATTCAAGAAAGTTAATAATAAAAAGAAGATACTTGACTTTAATTAAATTTTAAGAATAATAAATTTTTATAAACTCACCTAAAAATAAAAACCAGTCAAGCATCAATGCATTAAATGTGTCTTTTCATAAAACATCTTTCATTTTATATAGATTTTTTATTAGAGAAAACTTTAAAAAGGAAGTGATTTTAAGTGAATTATGACAAAAGAAATTCAAAGACCATTAGATTTATTGAATCAGTCAAAAGGGCAAGAAGTGCTTGTGACACTTAAAGGAGAAAAACAATTCTCAGGAACTCTTTTAGCGTTTGACCAACATATAAACTTAGTTTTAGATAATGTTAAAGAAACTCAAAACGGAGAACTTAAAAGAAATCTTGGAATAACTTTCTTAAGAGGAGACACAATAATTTTTGTTTCACCTTCTCCAGCTAAAGAATAATTAATTAGAATTTTTATTTTTAAAAATTAAAGAATATTTTTTAGGACTTTTTTCTACTTTTCTTAAAATTATATTAGTGTTTAATTTTTCAAATTCTTTTTTCAAATCAATTTCTAAATTACTTTCACCTAAATCTTCGTCATTCATAACAGAAATATAATCATTCAAATATTTGTTCTTTTTTATTTCAGACATGTTTTTAGTTAATTCTTCATATTCTCTATCCAAATTCTCTTCATTAAAAGGAAAATCATAACCTACCATAATTTAAGAAAAGGAAATTACTTTTTT
>CAZGCP010000076.1:0-3412 GCA_964524525.1 Candidatus Woesearchaeota archaeon | reverse complement strand
TTCAGTATTTTCTCTAATATATTTGAATGAGAGTTTTCCAAAAAATGAATCGCTTTGGTTGCCCGGATTAACACAATTCCATATAACAGTAAAACTTTCGTTGGTTTTTATAAAGTCAGAATCATCAATATTTCTTTCTTCTTCCCAATACCCTTTTTTGGTTATAATGCTGGGATCAACACAATCATTACTATGAGATTCTCCTTCACCAGTTAATCTTATAGGTTCTCCTTTATTTGTGAAAATTACTTCTATTGAATTGTTAGAAGGATGATAATCTCCAGGGTGAGAAGGAGTTATGTCGTGTAATTTTTGATTTTGTATTGCAGAACTAATTGGGCTTTTTTGGGAAACAAGTTGTAAAAAACCAAGTAGTAAGATAATAAATACTATTATTGAAATCACCAAGAAAAAAATTGTCCCCCCTTTTTTTCTTCTTTTTTATTCAAAGATATTATAAAAAATACCATTGAAGAAGCAGCAATGATGGCCCCTATGATAAGTGTAGCCTCTATCTTAAAAGGAGAATAAACTAAAATTAAAAACAAAGATAAAATAAAAGCCATTATTCCAATCAATCTCTTTTTCATAAAGAAAAAAATAGTTTGGGATTTATAAGATTTATTGGAAGAAAAAAGAAGCAATTAATATTATTTGTTACTTTTTTGTAAAAGTAACAAACGAAAGAGTTATAAAGTTCAAATTTATTTATTTGTTATGGAAAATAAAACATATTTAACAGATATTCCTCATGAAAAAGGAAAACTTAGTTTTCAACATCCTGTATTCAAAGGAACTTACTCAAATATTGAAAGACAAATAGATGAAGCAGGATTAAAAAGACCAAATTCAAGTGAAACAGCTTCATTAATTTATGATGCTTTTCAAAATAAAAAAGGAAAATATGAAAAAGAAATAAGATCAATTCTAGAAAATAACTGGTTTTGGGAATTTACAGGAAATTTATATTTACCAAAATCAAATGAAGAAGTAAACAATGGAGTAATTTTATATGATGCTTCAAAGGATTTTAATGAATCAAAAGAATCTTTAATTAAAAAATTACAAGGCAATGATGAATCAGTAAAATTTGTTCCTTTTGGATTTGAAACAGGAGAACAAAATGTTTTTGAATTAATGAAAAATCCCTATATTAAAGCAAGATATGGAGAACAAGGAGCAGAAAAAATTGCAAAAATTGCTTCAAATTATAATAAAAAACCAAAACTTTGGAGTTTTGATTCTGTTGATAAAGAAATAAGAAGAAAGTCTGCCTTGATCAACCTCTGGGACTTTGTCGACTGGTTGCATGTTGATGGCAGCAACTTGTACGGTAACGATAATGGTCGTGCTTTTGGGGTATTGCCCTCGGAAAAAGTTTGAAGTAAGGCTGGCTTGAATTGATTGCAACGCGAAGAAATTTTTTTAAATTTTGCTGTTAATAATGTGTTACTTTTTCCAAAAAGTAACAGAATAGGAAATTTTATAAAGTAGTTCTTTTTAAAAATAATATGGCAGAAATAATTAAACCAGAAGTAAAAAGAATTATTCCTACTGCAGGATATTTTGAAATCTCTAAAATCAATAAAGAAGGGAGACAAATTAAATATAGGTTATTAAATAAATTATCTAAGCCAATGAATCAATTTGAAACTACTGAATATTATGAAAAAGCAAAAAAAGCAGGAAACCCTTTACCTTTAAGTTCTATTGGAGTCATGAATCTTTTAGAAGATTCTGTGCATTCAGGAAATTCTGAATTACAAAGTTATATTTATTCTTCTTTAAAAAATAATTGGATTGGAACAACTTCAATTGTAGAATATAATCCAGAAAATCAAAAAGATGAAACATTCCATAACTGGAAAACTTCTGATGAATATTCATTAATTGGAAATATTGTTGGAGATGATGATCCTATTACGGATATGAATAATAAAGAAGCTTTAGAATTTCTTGTTAAAACAAAAGATATTAATAAATTAAATAAAATTTCAAAGTCAGTAAATAAAACTCCAATGTATATTTGGAGATTTAATTCAAAACCTGACGAAAAAACTCAAAGTAGGGTCTGGTTTGATGCCTACTCTGACATGCTTATCCTCAATGCGTACAGGAGTCTGTCGAATGAGAATCCTGCTTTCCTGGTAGAGCAGGTTGAATAAGGTTTGTTGTAGGGCTCGCTTGAATTAATCGCAACGCGAAGCAACGAAATTTTTTAAAGAACATTTTAATTCTTTTTGGTTTTTCATGTTGATATAAAAAAGAATTTTATCTTATTCACAGACTTGATCATCATGACAATATTTATAAAAAATAATTATTCAACACTACTTTCACTAGATTCTTCTTGCTCATCTTTAGGATATTCCCCATAAACAGTTTTATAAGCCATTGTTGGAGCATTTATTTTTTGTTTATATTTCATACAATTTTTACATTCCTTTTTTCTTCTACAATCCATATAAAGAAGTAATGAATAGGTATTAAAAATCTTTTGAAACCTAAAAATTTATAAACTTTAACTCTTTAAAAGAGACAACAATAAAATGAAAAACCTAACCAAATTTTTAACAGGAGGATTATTAACAGCAAGTTTATTATTTACAAATCCGCAAGATTCTCAAGCCCAATTCGAAATGATATCCATAAAATATCCTACAAAGGGGGAAACAACAGTTAGTGTAAATGCTTATCAAGATTCATGGGATGATGGGCCTTTTTGCTCAATACATTATCATAAGAATAATAAAATTCAGACCTGGACACATAAAAATAACTCTATTGCAAGATATGAAATTATAAAAGTTAATGAAAATGGAAAATTAACTGATGAAATATACTCTAAAAAACACAATCTTGATAATGGGGAATGGGATGGAAAATTAATTTCTTCTGATTTACAAAAATCTTATTCAGGAGAAAAAGATAATTTTCCTTTACAGATTCAAGATAGAATTAAAAAAATTATTAACATGAATAAAACTTGCAATCATGATTGGAGATATTTTTTAAATAATAATATTTCAAAAAATTCAGGGTATAATAAAGAAGATGTATCTTCATATGGTATTTATTATTACTTTTGGGATGAAGATAATTTTCCAGAAAACAAGGAAGCATATGTTTATGGTCCAGAAGAGTATGGTTCTCACTTTTTAGCAAAAATAGAATATAAAGATACAGATGAGGACAACATATATGACAAAATAATTTTAGAAAATACCAGAAATCAGGAATCTCTTGAAAAATTTGTTTATAAATTAGATTATGATTCAGCTAAATTTGATTATTCTTTTTATTATTTAGATACCAAAAGAACAGAGACAAAAAACATTTCTTTTGAAAATATTGGAAAGGGTTTAGGAAAGAAATTAAAAGAAATTTTAACAAATGGAAAAATAGATTGTTC
>CAZGCP010000075.1:0-3460 GCA_964524525.1 Candidatus Woesearchaeota archaeon | reverse complement strand
CTTATCTGGAGATTATAATCTAGAAAAAAGTCATGTTTATGGTAAGATTTGGTTTGATAAAGAAGAAAATAAAATTGGAAAAAAAGGTAAATTAGCAAGAGTAATTTATATGACAAATATAGGCACGATTCCTGAAGAATCTTATGTTGACGTGAAAATATCTACTAATGAAAAAGTAGGGGTTATTGATGAAGCTTTTTTATCAAGAATGAAAAAAGGAGATGTTTTTGTTCTTGGAGGGAGCAAGTATCTTTATAGGTATACTAAAGGAATGAATCTTTATGTTGCTCCTGCTGGTGAAAGAAGCCCTACAATACCTTCATGGTTTTCAGAAATGCTTCCATTAAGTTTTGATTCTGCTTTAGAAATAAATAAGTTTAGAGAAAAAATAGAGAAATTATTTGAAAAGAATAAATCAGAAAAACAAATTTTAGATTTTATTAAAAAATACCTATATGTTGGGGAATATATTTCTAAGGAAATTTTTATTTATTTTAAACAACAATATAATTTTTCAGAAATTCCAGTAACTAAAAAAATAACAATTGAAAAATATATTGATGAAAAAGAAAATAAAAAATATATTTTAGTTAATTCTATGTATGGAAGGAGAGTTAATGATGCATTATCAAGAGCAATTGGTTATTTGATGGGAGATATTAATTCAAGAACAGGCAAGGGTAAAAGGGACGTGGAAATTGGAATAAGTGATAGAGGGTTTTACATCTCTTCTGAAAATATGAATATTGAAAAAGCAATTGAGAAACTTAATTCAAATAATATTGAGGATATTTTAAAAGAAGCTATTGAAAAAACAGATATTTTGACAAGGAGGTTTAGACATTGTGCTACGAGGTCATTAATGATTTTAAGAAACTATAAAGGAAATAGAAAGAATGTAAAAAAACAACAAATGAGAAGTCATTTTCTAATTTCTGCTACTAAAAAATTAACAAAAAACTTCCCCATTTTAAAGGAAGCAAAAAGAGAAGTATTAGAAGATTTAATGGATATTGAAAATTCAAAAAAAGTTTTAGATTGGATTAATTCTGGAGAGCTCGAAATAAGTTCTAATTATGTAAAAATCCCTTCTCCCTTTTCACTGAATTTGCTTTTAGAAGGACACATGGATTTAATGAGACTTGAAGATAAGCAGGATTTTCTTAAGAGGATGCATAAAATTTATATGAATGAACTTATGAACAAAAATAAATTAGATGAAAATACTTTTGATTATAATCACATGTCAAAAGAATAAGTTTTAAATAATTATAAACCCTCTAAAAATTATGAAGAAAAAGAGGAAAAGATTAGAGATTTTTTTAGAGTTTTTTATTTTTGGATTAATAATGGGAATTGTAGAGGATTTAATTGCTGTAAGTATTGTTACAGGAGAGCCAATTACATGGAAAGTTATATGTATAATTGCCTTAGTTGCATTACCTTTTGCAATAATCGGGGAATTAATTGTTGATAGAATTAATCTTATTCCTAAGAAAAATAAAAGATAAAATTTAAAAAGAATCTGAGAATTTATTTTTCTATGAATAGAAAAGAAAAAATTGAAAAAATCTTAAAGAATCTTAAAAAATATGAAAGTAAAAATTTACCTATTTCTAAATATTCCATTCAAAAGTTAAATGTGAGGGAATTGGACAAATTAGAAGAAATATTTTTTGTTAAATCTACAAAAATACTTGATGTAGGTAGACCTATTTGTCCTTCTAAAAATATTGATGAATTAAATAAGGCTAGAAAAGATTATCGAATACAAATACATAAATATATTTCTGAATATGGTTATGGACTGGAAAATCCTTTTTATATTAATATCCCAGTATATGAATCTATTGCAAATTTTTTAGATTCAAAAAGATAATTAAAAAAATAATTTAAATCAATATTTACTTTATATTTTATGAAAAAAGAATATATTCTAATAAATAAAACACTCTTTTTCCCTGAAAAGAAAATCTTAGTAATTGGAGATTTGCATTTGGGATATGATAGGATGCTTAAAGAACAAGGAATTGAAATTCCATTTAATCAATTAGAAGAATCAAAAAAAGAAGTTAAAAACATTATTAAAGAAATAAAAAATAAAGATTTTGAATTGAATAAAATAATTTTACTTGGAGATGTGAAACATGCATTTGGTTTTCAAAAGGAGGAATTTTTTGATGTCAGGGATTTTCTTATTTTTCTTGAGGGTTTTGTTAAAAAAGAAAACCTAATTATAATAAAAGGTAATCATGAAAGGTTTTCATTAAATAATTGGGATTTTAAAGATTTTCATCTTGAAGGAGATATTGCTTTCACTCATGGAGATAAAAGTTTTCCAGAAATTTTTAATAAAAAAATAAAAACAATTGTAATGGGGCATATTCATCCTGCTGTTATTTTGAAAGATAGTCAAGGAATAAAAAAAGAAAAATATAAATGCTTTTTAATTGGGGAATTTAATGAAAAACAAATTATTGTTGTTCCTAGTTTTTTCCCTTTAATTCCTGGAACTGAGATGATTAATGAATATGCAGACAAATCTGGTTGGGCATTTATTCCTAAAAAAAATTTATTGAATTTTGAAACATATGTTATTGGAAAAAATAAAGTTTATGAATTTGGAAAATTAAAGAATATCGGAGAGATTAGTTCTGAAGTTTATTAAGAATTTCTTCTTGAACTTTTTCAACAGATTGTTCTCCATTTATCTTAATTAGTTTTTTAGAATATTTTTTAAGAACAGGTTCTGTTTTTTTATGATAAATTTCAAGTCTTTTTTTGACAGCTTCAGGATAATCATCTTTTCTTTTGACTATTTTACTTCCGCAAGCATCACAAACCCCTTCTTTTTTTGGAAGTATTCCTGTATAAAGATTATAGTTTTTTCCACAATTATTACAAACCCTTCTTCCAGAAATCCTTTTTATTGCTTCTTCATCTGAAATATTAAGTTTAACAACATAATCAATGTTAGTAATTTCATCAAGCATATTAGCTTGTTCTATATTTCTTGGAAAACCATCAAGTATAAACCCTTTAGAACACTCACTACTATTTAGCTTTTCTTTTAAAATTTTTAACATTAGTTCATTAGGAATTAAATCCCCTTTGTTTATATAAGAATTAATTTCCTCTTTCAATTTTCCTTGAGTATTTCTTAATAAATCTCCTGTAGAAATATGACAAATTTCTAATTCTTTTGAAATTCTTTTTGCTTCAGTTCCTTTTCCACTCCCTTGAGGACCAATAAAAATTAATTTCATTGTGAAAAAAATTCCAGAATATTTTCTTTTAATTCATACTCTTTATACTCTGGATATCTTACAGCATAAAAAGTTCTTTTATTATGAGATTTAAGTAATGGACTTGCTTTTTCAGAGTGTTTTTTTCTAAAATCTTCCATTATATTCCCAATATCTTTTTTAGAATTAAATTCAAAATAACCTAGGATGCTTTT
>CAZGCP010000074.1:1751-3538 GCA_964524525.1 Candidatus Woesearchaeota archaeon | reverse complement strand
GCTTCTTCTAGAGAAAAATACCTATTTAAATAATAGACTGATAAAGCAGACATTGCAAATGAGACTATTGCTGAAATTGCTTTATTATCTTTGAAAAATTTGTTCATGACATAATTTATAACTGCAAAAAGAATTACAAAAAATAAACCTATTGTTAGTGTTTTAGGATCTATTCCAGTGAACATTCCTCTTGGTGAAAACGTATAACTATAAGCCTTAACTAATCCAATACTAAAAATCATTAAAAACAAATACAATATTCCTCTTTTTTTCATAATATATATTTGTTTTTTAATTTTATAAATTTATCCAATTTATGGATTTAATATTTTTAGTTTTTTTTTGATTTTTATTTCTGGAAACCCTGCTAAAACAAATCTAAAGATTTGTAACTCTCCTGATATTCTAACTGGTTTTTCCCATAAATTTAGTCTGGAAATCAATTTTGTTTTATCAATAGATTATTTTATTGTTCTTTTGGTTTTTTCAGGTTTTTGTTTTACTTATCCCACTTCAAGGCAGAACTAAAGTTCTGCTACCCTCCCTATCTCTAACAATATTTTTCCTAAAGTTTGGGTAAAACAAAATTTTTTCTTTTTCATGTTTTTTAAGATTTTTTATTTCCGGAATTCCCTTAAAAAATTCAAATATTTACCCAAAACCTTTAAATCTTGATTTTTGTTTTTAATTTTATGGAGCATAGAAGTTTTGATGTTTTGGGAAGTGTTGCTATTGTTAATTTTCCTGATGATTTAAAAGTTTCAGAAAAGAAAAAGTTTGCTAAGGAGTTATTAAAAGAACATAAGAATATTAAAACAGTTCTTGAAAAATCTGGAAAATTTAAAGGCAGATTAAGAAAGATGGAAACTAAACATCTTGCTGGTGAAAAAAATAAAGAGGTTCTTTATAAAGAGAATAATTGTGTTTTTAGATTTAATATTGATACAACTTATTTTTCTCCTAGATTATCAAATGAAAGAAAAGAAATTGCAAATGAGGTCAAGAAAAATGAATCTGTTTTTGTAATGTTTGCAGGTGTCGCCCCTTTTTCAATTGTTATTGCAAGGAATTCAAAAGCAAAAGAAATTTATTCAAATGAAATAAACAGAGAAGCTAATAAATATGGTAATTTGAATGCAGAGTTAAATAAAGTTAAAGATAAAATAAAATTTATTAATGGAGATATTAAAAAGGTTTCAGAAAAATTAAAACAAGAAAAAAAGAAGTTTGATGTTATTGTTATGCCTCGCCCTCAATTAAAAGACACCTTTCTCAAACAATCATTTGAATTATCTAAAAAAGGAACAAGAATTTATTATTATGGTTTTTGCAAAACAGAAGAAGTTGAAGATATTGTTGATTTAATTAAAGAACAGGCAAAGGAAAATAAAAAGAAAATTAAAATTTTAAACAAGAAAAAAGCTGGAGAGTTGGCTCCAGGTAAAATAAGATTGAGGATTGATTTTAAACTACTGAATTAGTTTGTTCTTGTAATTTTCTTGTCAGCCCTTTACAAATATTTCCTACAAATTCTTCTCCTTCCCATTCTAAACGCTTTCCTTGTTCATAGGGGCAGTTTTTTGGGGAGATTTCACAAAAAACAATTTTGTTTTTCATAAAATACTTTTCCTGTGTTTTTCCGCATATGTGGTGTTCACATTTTTCATATTTTTCCATAAAAAAATAATGTGAAATTGATTTAAAAGAATTTGTATTCTTTATATTATAAATTAAAATTCTTTATTTTCCTTAATTGCCCTTGGTGCTTCTCCTTATTCGCACTTCGT
>CAZGCP010000074.1:0-1651 GCA_964524525.1 Candidatus Woesearchaeota archaeon | reverse complement strand
TTTGAAAATTTCAGAAGATACTCACCATGCCAGGCATTCCGGAGAATCAAAATTCCTTATTTTCTTTAATTGCCCTTGGTGCTTCTTATCTCCCAAACCCGCTCGAATTTCAAATAATACACTTCGCATATATAATCTCGCGAATTTGCTCGACCTCCATCGCCAAGACCTTGGCATTCCGGAGAATCAAAATTCTTTATTTTCCTTAATTGCCCTTGGTGCTTCTCCTTATTCGCACTTCGTGAAATGTTTCTTTAAATTCGTTTAACTCATTTATTTGAAAATTTCAGAAGATACTCACCATGCCAGGCATTCCGGAGAATCAAAATTCTTTATTTTCCTTGATTGCTCTTGGTGCTTCTCCTCCATGCCAAGTAAATCTTGGACGCATTCTCATTGAATAAATTCTTTCTGAGTTGTCATCTAGAACTATTGCTGAACCTTTTAATGAGGGGAGATTATTCATTTGTTCCCTAATACCTGTCATAACATAGGTTTGCATAATTTGATTTAATGCATTAATATCTTGAGCAGAGGTTACTCTATGTGAAAGGACTAAATCAGATTGAGTCATAACATCTCCGTGAATTTTTCCTGGTTGCTGTGTAGCAAGAACTAAACTAACTCCAGGTTGTCTACCTTCTCTTAATAACTGAACTAAAGCATCTGTTGCAACTGTTTTTTTATTTTCTGGAAGAAATTCATGGGCTTCATCAATGAAAAGCCAAGCTAA
Organism: Candidatus Woesearchaeota archaeon; assembly: GCA_964524525.1. Lineage (GTDB taxonomy): Archaea > Nanobdellota > Nanobdellia > Pacearchaeales > GW2011-AR1 > DATFJM01. Next base: position 918 of record CAZGCP010000074.1, on the reverse strand, counting down.
AGGAGTTTCTTGTTTTTCTTCTATATTTACAGCACTTAATCCTGTAGCTATTTCTTTTATTTCTTCTTTTTTTCTTGCAGCCATTCTTTGGTTGAATATTTTTCTTGAAACTAAACTAACTACCAAAGCTCTAACACTGAAAGCTCCTATAGAATTATAAACACTCAAATCTAAAACAGTTGTTAAGCCTCCTGTGAATAAATCTTCTATTCTTGTTGGTTCTGTGTCTTTTTTTGCAAAAATCCCCCAATTATCCGCAGCTTCTAGTAATCCCATTGCAGCATTTTTAGTTTCATTTGTTGCCATTTCATCTTTTTCAACTTTTTTTATAATATCTGTAATAGTAAATCTTTTTCCTTGTTTTTTCATTCTTCCTATTATCTTTTGAAATAATACTGAAACAGGATTTAGAAAATTCAAATCAAAAGTTAGTATCCAATCTTCTGCAGTTAATTCTGAGGCATCTAAAGCAAATTTTTTATCTACTGGAACTCCTTCTTCAGCATGTTTATCAAAATGTCCAAAAGGAACAAAAACTTTTACTGGAAGTGTTTTTGGTTTAAGTCCCCAATCAGTTAAAAGCTCTTTATCTTTTTCATTTCTGATTTTCATTGTCCAATAAATTCCCATTGTGTCAAAAATTAAGGGAGCTATGTTTTGACTTACTTCTTTAGGAAGATTAGTCATTTCTTCTGCAATTACTCCTAAGGTATAGGATTTACCACTTCCACGTTTACCAGCAAGTAATAAAACATGACTTCTAACAACATCCATATAAATTTTATTACTTAATGAGGTATATTGTCCCATTTTAACATAACCTTTTCCAATGAAAATTACACCCCTCTTTCCATAAGCTTTTTTATCAGACTCATTTCTTCCAATTATAATATCGTATGGCATATTCTTACTAGTAAG
>CAZGCP010000073.1:0-3539 GCA_964524525.1 Candidatus Woesearchaeota archaeon | reverse complement strand
GAGGCATATAAATACCTTGTATATACATAAAAGGATATACTTTTTAAATCTTTTGATTATGTGTATACAATTTAATATATACTAAATATCCTAAAAACTCTTATTTCCATTTATTAAATCTCTAAGAAAATTTTTCAGATCATCTGTCTTAACTCTAATTTGTTTTGTTGTATCTCTATCTCTAATTGTAACATCCTGATTTTCTAAAGAATTTTCATCTATTGTTATACAATAAGGTGTTCCAGCTTCATCATTTCTAGCATATCTTTTACCAATACTTCCTGATTTATCATAAACAACATTCCATTCTTTTTTTAAATCATCAAATACTTTTCGAGCAAAATCTTGGAATTCTTGTTTTTTTACAATTGGAAAAATAGCAGCTTTAATAGGAGCTAATTTTGGAGATAAACTTAAAATTGTTTCTCCTTTTTGATTTTCTGATAAAGCATCAAACAGAAAAACTAAGAAAGCTCTCTCCACTCCTAAAGAAGGTTCTGCAACAACCATTGGAAGAATTTTTTCTTTTTTCTCTTCATCAAAAATCTTTAAATCTTTTTTAGAAAATTTTTCATGTTGTTCTAAATCATAAGTTCCCCTATCTGCAATTCCTTCAAGTTCCTTCCAACCAAAAGGAAAATTATATTCTATATCCCATGTATCAGTAGCATAATGACTTCTTTCATCTGAAACATGTTGCCTAATTCTAAAATTTTCTTTTTTTGCACCCAAATCTAAAAACCATTTAACTTCAGTTGCTAACCAATAAGCATGCCAGGGTAACTTAATTATTCCTTTTTCTAAAGCATCTTTAACTTTCATATTTTTAGGCTCTTTTCCTTTATTCTGCATTTCTTCAGAATATATCTTCAATTCAAAATTTTCTAATTCTTTAAAATAAGAGCAATCTTCTTTTTTATCTGGATCAATAAAATATTCTATTTCCATTTGTTCAAATTCTCTTGAACGAAATAAAAAATTTCTAGGAGCAATCTCATTTCTAAAACTCTTTCCTATTTGTGCGATACCAAAAGGAAGTTTCATTCTTGAAGTTTCTAAAACTTTTTTAAAATTTGCAAAAATTAATTGAGCTGTTTCAGGCCTCAAATATGCTTCTTGTGATTCTCCTTTAATTGGTCCTACTTGGGTAGTAAACATTGGATTAAATTCTCCTTTTGATTCTAATTCTCCCTCACATTTATCACACTTTGCAGTTTCTAACTCGTGCTTATCAACTTTGCTTTTATATTTACATTTTTTACAAACAACTGCGACATCTACAAAATTTTTAACATGTCCAGAAGCCTCCCAAACTTTAGGATTTGTAATTATACTTCCATCAATTCCCTGAATATCTTCTCTTTGATTAACATGAAATTTCCACCATTCTTTCTTCAAATTATTTTTTAACTCCACACCTAAAGGACCAAAATCCCAAAAACCAGCTAACCCTCCATAAATCTCTCCTGAAGGAAAAACTAATCCTTTCTTTTTACAGAAATTAGCCATCTCTTCAATTGAAAATTTTTTATTCTTTAATTCTTCCATAATCAATTATAGAAAACCTTGTTTTATTAATTTTTGGATTGCTTGGTTCTTTTCATAGTTTAATTTTTCTTAAGAATTTATTATTTATTTAAAATAAAAAACATAATCTACAAATTATTCTTCTTTAATCTTATCAACTTCATAAACTTCAATCTTTATCTTTTCAGGATATTTCCAATAATCTGGATTTAATCCTGCCTTTGCACACAAATGATTTAAAAATAATTTCTTGTCTGGAATTTGTTCCCAAACTTGAGGAAGAAAAGTAGAAGTCCTTCCAGAATTTTTATCAGTTAAAATAACACCCTCATTATTATTTAATTTTTCTAATAATTCTTCAGAAGAATTAAACCCTATTTCTCTTGGTTTATTTAAAATTGAAATTTCAATTTTTATTTCATCTAATTCCTTTTCTTTTAAGGGAGAAAATCTTGGATCTTGAAAAGCAGCATTCAGCACATTCTTTTGAATATCTTCCCACAAAGACCTTCCATTAACAGCTTCTAAACTTCCAATACAACCTCTCAAATCCCCATTTTTAGTTAAAGTAACAAAACTCGCTTTTTCTTCTGAATATCTTTCCTTAATCTCTTCAGAAACTTCAGGTTCTTCCTCTTCAAAATAGCTTTCTAAAATTTTTCTTGCAAATTTAATTAATTCTTGTGTCATTTTATACATTACCCAAATAAACATTTTCCAATCCCACATCTTTCCCAATTTTTTTAGCTTTTTCTAAAACACTTATTTCAGTGGGTTCTCTATCTTGCATTTTATACATTGGAAAAAATCTTGAAATATGCCAAGGTATCTCTCCTTTTCTATCAAGAGAATAAATAAACTCTGCAATCTCTTTTAATTCTTCATTTGAATCATTTAAATCTGGAATAACTAAAGTTGCAATTTCAATGTGAATTCCTGATTTATAAGCCCTATTTATTGTTTTCAAAACAGGTTTTATTCCTTTAATAGCATTACAAAATTTTTTATAGGTTTCATCTTTAAAAGATTTTAAATCAATATTCATAGCATCAATTAAATTTTCTTTTTGTAAAAATTCAAAACTTTCTTTAGTTAAATAACCATTAGTAACTAAAATATTTTTTAATCCTTTTTTCTTAGCTATTCTTGCTGTGTCCCTAATGAACTCTACATTAATTATTGGTTCATTATAAGTATAAGCAATACTTTCACATTTATTATTCAAAGCTTCTTCAACAACTTCTTCAGGTTTAGTGTTCTTCCCAATTATTTGTTTCTCATCTAAAATTTGAGAAATATCATAATTTTGACACCACCAACATTTAAAATTACAACCCACAGTTCCAATAGAATAAACCCAAGTTCCAGGCAAAAAATTAAACAACGGTTTCTTTTCAATAGGGTCAACATGTTGAGCAATTAACTTACCATAAATTAAAGAAAATAATTCTCCTTTGATATTTTTTCTAACTCCACACAAACCAACTTTTCCAGAAGAAAGAACACACTCTTGAGCACAAGCATTACATTTAACATTTTTATTTTCATCTGATTCTTCTAAATACAATTTTTCAAACAACTCTGCTTTTTTCATATTAAAAAGAAGTAATCAAATATTTTAATTGTTTTCTATATAATCTTTTTACCTTAAATTTAATAAATAGCACTTACCTTGAATGCATATGGAATGGTATCCTTCAGATTCAAAAAAATTGAAACAAGATTTAGAAAAATATCTCTCTAAAAAACCTGAAAAACTTTCAGAAAAAGAAATTCATGGTTTAATTGTTCCTCACGCAGGTTATGAATTTTCAGGAGAAATAGCAGGTAAAGCTTATTCATTAATTAAAGAAAAAGATTTTGAAAAAGCCATAATTCTTGCTCCAAGTCATTATGCAATGTTCAGAGGAATTGCTTCTGTAGAAGAAATTGAAACCCCTCTTGGAAAAACAGAAATATTAAAAAATCCATATCCCAAAGGAAGTTATGAACATGCTATAGATAATCAAATT
>CAZGCP010000072.1:0-3585 GCA_964524525.1 Candidatus Woesearchaeota archaeon | reverse complement strand
ATGTAAAAAAGGCCCTATAGGAAGTAATGTTGAAGATGTTGAAGTAAAAGAAGAAAATATAGAAGAAGATTATGAAGATTTTAACATTATTCAATGATTAATCACAAATATTTATAAATATGTGATTTTTAATTATTTTAGAATGAAAAAAAGTTATATTTTATTATTTGCATTATGTCTAACAATCTTTTTTATTAGTAGTTTATCTGCAAAAATTTTAATTAATGATCAACCCTTTGAAGTTTACAATATTGGAGATAATGTTTCTATTTCAATGAATTTTTCTATTAATGAACTTATTACAGAACCAATAGAATTTGAAATGTTCATGGTTTGTGATGGGGAAAGAATAAATGATTTACCTATAAAATTAAACTACTCTTATAAATATCTTTCAGGTAAAACTTGTATTGCAAAAGGTGTTTTTTATAAGGGAGGTGTGAAAACAGAAGAAAACTCAACTAATGAATTCAAAATATCTAATTCAATTTCTCTTGATTTTAATTTATCTAAAACTTCATACAAACCAAATCAGGAATTAATTATTTCTGGAGAAGCTGTAAAGAAAAATGGGGATAAATTAGATGGTACTTTAGAAGTAAACCTTGGAAATTATTCAGATGAATTAAAAAAATCTCTTGATATAAATAATGGTGATTTTTCAACAAATTTTACAATTCCTTCAGACATGCCTGCTGATAGATATGTTTTATATGTGAGAGTTTATGAAGAAGATAGTGGAGGAAATATTATTAATGAGGGTTCTTTAAAAAAAATCATTAAAGTGGAACAAGTTCCTACTAATTTAGAAATTTTCTTTGAAAAACAAGAAGTGATTCCAGGAAAAAAAATAATCCTTAAACCAATTTTACATGATCAAAGTGGAGAAAACATAAAAACAACTGCTGAAATAACAATAAAAGATCCTTTTATAGATTCTATTAAAAAGTTTCAAATTCCCACACAAAAAAATTTAGAATTTAAAATTAATGAACTAACTAAACCCTCTAACTGGAGTGTTTCTGTAGTTGCTAACAATTTAACAAAAAATACTAATTTTGAGGTTCTTAAAAATGAAAAAGTAGAATTAGAAATAATCAATAATTCTTTAATTGTAAATAATGTGGGTAATGTTCCTTATAATGGAGAAGTTTCTATTAAAATAGGTAATGATACAGTTAACAAAAATGTTAGTGTTGATTATAATTCTTCAGAATCTTATAATTTGTATGCTCCAGAAGGAAATTATAGTGTTGAAGTTTCTAGTGGAAAAGAAAAGATTTCTAAAAACAATGTTTTTCTTACAGGTAACGCTGTAGATGTTGAAGACTCAGGAAAAGGATCCTTTTCTTTAAACATATTTATTTGGATTTTTGTTATTTTTGTTTTAGGATTTGTTGTTTTAAATATATTTGAGAAAGGCTATAAAAAAGGATTTGTTGGAAGAATTACAAAAAAGAAAAAAACACCCTCTAAAGAAAAAAGAGATAAGGAACAAAAAGAAATTAATAAAAATAATGAACAAAAAGACGCATTAATACATCCAAGAAATATTGCTAGTTTATCTCTTTCAATGAAAGGAGAAAAACAAACAGCAGATGTTATTTGTCTTAAAATTAAAAACTATGAAGAACTTATCTCGAAAAAAGATAATTCTAGGATAAGCATTCAAAAAATAATAAATTTAGCAGAAAAAGAAAGAGCTTATGTTTATGAAAATAATGAAAATATTTTCTTTATATTTGCCCCAATAGTTACTAAAACTTTTCAAAATGAAAAAGCAGCTATAAGATTATCTAAAGATATAAAAAATGTTTTAGAAAATCACAATAAAACAGCAAGACAAAAAATTGATTTTGGAATTGCAATAAACTATGGAGAAATAATTGCTAAAAAGGAAAGAGAAAGATTATATTTCATGGGAGTTAAAAATTTATTTTCAGGAGCAAAAAAAATGTCTTCATTATCAAATAAAGAGATACTTGTTAATAAAGATGTAAGAAACAGGATTGGTTCAGATGTAAAAGCTGAGAAAAAAGAAATGGGAAATCAGGACGTTGATTTATATTCTGTTAAAGAGTTTAATAAAGTAAGAGAAGATAATAAAAAATTTATTGATGATTTTGTTAAGAGAAATAAGGATATGTTTAATAAATAAATATATATTATAAAAGACAATCTTCTTTTTAAATAACTTTTCTATTTAATTTTTATGGGAGGACCATGCGACATATTAGTTCCTGCAGCATTATTATACAGAAATTCTAAAGGGCTGGATTTTGATGAATTTTATAATAATATTAAAGAAATTTCAAATAACATTGGTTCTGGGGATATTGATTGGGGACGTAGAAATAAGTATATTTTTGCTAGTCAAATTTTAAATTTTACTAAAAAGAGAGAATTCAAGGAATTTGAAAAATCTAATTATAATAGTGAGTTTGGATATTTTAGAGAAAGATTTATTTATTTGGATGAATTGGAAATAAGAAAGAAAAAACATACTTTGTTAGAAGATAAATTTGTTTTTGATGTTGATACTTCTTTTATTCCAAATCATCATGAAGGATATTCTTTTGGAGATTATCTTGAGCATAATAAACAATTTTTTTGTGCAAAAGGAATTCCAGATAAATATCGTGACCCTTCAATTAAGATTAGAATAAATTCTGTAATTAAAAAAGAAGAACCTGTTTTAATAGATTATGAAAATTGGACTATAAAACAAAAACTTGAGGGAATACCTATTAAATTTGATATTAGTGGAGAAATTTTTTCAAATGAAAATGAATTAGTTAAAAAATATCCAGAATATTCTTTAGAAAATGTTTTTGATTTTTCTTTAGGAAAAGGGTTCCTGTATCCTTCTACTGAAAAAGGTACTAAAGCTGGTTTGGGTTATAGGGGAGGGTGTCCTTTTGTTTGGAATAAAAAAGGAAAAAAATATGTTTTAGATGAAAATCATATGTTGGATAATTTAAGTCCAAATAGTGTTTATGCAAATGATTCTAGGCGTCATTGGTCTGCATATTCTCATATAGATTATACAGAAGAGTGGAGACATGAGGGAAATAGGGGGGTTTTTTCTTTTACAGATTTAATAATAACTAATGAAGCAATAAAAAAACAAAATTGGAAATTATTAAGATATACTGGAAATCGTTCAGAATTATTGAAATTTTTATATAACAATCCTGGAGTGTTTGCAGCTTATGAAAAAGCAGTTTTAGATATAGAATTTTCTCTTGAAGCAAAAAAACAGGGTTTAACAAATTTTGAATTTCTTAGAGATTATCATAATAAAATGGCAAATAGAAAGCAATTGGATTTAAATGTAGCAAGAAAAGAATTAGAGAAATACAGAAATAATAAATTAGAAAAAAAAATAAAACACATAGAAAAAGTAAATAAAGAATTAAGAAAACAAGAAAATAATGAGCTTCATTTCTAAATTTTAAAATCTTCAAATTCTCGCCTTTTTTCTTCTGAACCTAATTTTGAATAAGCTTTAATCATTTGTTTTACTTTTTCTTTTATTTCTTTGGAAGGTTTTCCAATTATCAATGTTGAAGGTCCTTTAATTTT
>CAZGCP010000071.1:0-3593 GCA_964524525.1 Candidatus Woesearchaeota archaeon | reverse complement strand
TGGAGAAGTTTACTTGGAAGTTTGTGGGCTTTAATTATTGTTGAATTAAAAAATAAGTAAACTTTTAAATAAGGTTTGCTCTTGTTTTTTATTATGGAAAAAAGTGCTTCACCTGAAAAAAAAGAGAATAAAGTAAAAAAAGAATCAGAATCTTGGAAAGAAATAAAAACTTTTTTTCAGTCAAAAAAAACACAAAAAATTTTAGTAATTGTATTATTAATTGGAATTATTTTTATTGGTACTTTTATTAGAATACAAAATTGGGAACTATTAGAAGATCAAACAACAGGGGAAAAAATTCCTTTGGCATTAGATCCTCATTATTTTTTAAGAATTGCTCAAACAATGCAACAGCCAGGAGATATGCCTAAATATGATAATTTAAGAAAATTTGAAAATGTTGATTGGCATTCAGAAATTCTTCCTCAAACCTTAGTATTAATGCATAGGATATCTAATGTTTTTGGAGATATTACATTAGAAGAAATTAATGTTATTTCTCCAGTAATTTTTTTCATACTTTCAATATTAGTTTATTTTTTATTAGTAAGTAAACTAACAAAATCAAAAATTGCTGCTTTAATTTCTTCTTTAATTCTTTCACTAACTCCTGCTTTTCTTTATAGAACAATGGCTGGATTCTCTGACCATGAGGCAATAGGTATGTTTGCTTTCTTTTTATTTTTAGTGGGATTTGCTGTTTCATTAAAATATCTTGATGAAAACTTTAATAGAACAAGTATGAAATTTAGAAGCAAGAAACTTCTTTATGGGTTTTTAACTGGTTTTTTAATTGCATTTTCTGTTGCTTGTTGGGGAGGAATTGCAAAATTTTCTTTTATGATTGTTCCTTTATCTGTTCTTATATTTTGGTTTACTAAAAGAAAAAATAAAAATTTAAGTAAATTAAGATGTGTTTTTGGATTTTATTTTATAAGTCTTTTTTCTTCTTTAGTTATAATTCCTTTAATATCTGGACATAGTTTTATAGGGGCTTTTAATAAATATATTTTAAATTCTACAGGAATAATTAGTTTGTTTGTTTTGGGATTTTTAATAATTGATTCTCTTGTAATTTATTTAGAAAAAAAAGAAATTTTTAAAGTTAATAAAAAATATGAGGTTTTATTTAGTTTTGTAAGTCTTATTATTTTAGGTGTTTTTTTCCTTGCTATTTTGGGAGAATTATCTATTATAGGAGAAATTTTTGAAAAAATTTTAAATCCTTTTGGAGCTGGAAGAGTTGGGGAAACTGTTGCAGAAAATAGGTCTCCTACCTTAAAGAATTGGATGAGTCAAACTGGAAATATTTTGTTTTGGATGTTTATTTTAGGAATGATTTTTATTGGAAAAAATATTTCAAATAAAATTTCAGAAAAAAAGAAAAGAAGAAATTTGTTTTTTGTTTTTTGGAGTATAATGATTATTGGGATAATTTTTTCTTCTCACCATGTTCTGGATAATATCAATTTAATGAAAAAGTTAATTTATTTTGGTTCTGTAATTGCTTTTCTAATTTATAGTATTTGGTTATATGAGAAAGAAGAAAAATTTAATATAAGTACTGAAAACATAATTATTTTTTCTTGGTTAATTTTTATGTTAATTGCTGCAAGAGGAGCTATAAGATTGTTTTTTGTAATAACTCCTTTTATGATTTTTATGGCTGGTATTGTTCCTGTTAGATTATTTGAAATTGCAAGAAAAAACAAAGATGAATTAATAAAAACAATTTCATGGGCTTTTTTAATTGCAGTAATAATTGGATTAGTAATTAGTCTTGTTGGAGCATATGATTCTTCATTTAATCAAGCAAAAAATACTGCTCCTTCTGCAAATCATCAGTGGCAATCTGCAATGAAATGGGTTAGAGAAAATACTACAGAAAGTTCTGTTTTTTTACATTGGTGGGATTATGGTTATTGGGTTCAATCACTTGGAAAAAGAGGAACTATTGTTGATGGAGGATATCATCCAGAAAAAGTAGTCCACATGATAGGAAGATATGTTTTAACCTCACCAGAACCTGCAAGTGTTTTAAGTTTTATGAAATCTAATAATGCAAGTTATCTTCTTATAGATCCTACAGATATTGGGAAATATGGAGCATATTCTAGAATTGGTTCAGGAGAAGAAATGAAAGATAGACTTAGCTATATTCAAACTTTTAATATTGATCCTAGGCAAACAAAAGAAACTAGAAACGAAACAATAAGAATCTACACTGGAGGGGCAGGATTAGATGAAGATATGGTGTATGTAAATGAAGAAAGTAAAAAAATATTTTTACCTCAAGGAAAAGCAGCAATAATTGGAATGATTATAAAAACTGAAAAAAGTTTAGGAAGTCAAAAATTAAAACAACCAGAAGGTGTTTTTTATTATAATCAAAAACAATATAATTTACCTATTAGATATTTGTATTTAAATGGGGAGATGATTGATTTTGGGAAAGGAATAAATTCCACAATAAGAATTTTTCCTTCTTTAAGCCAATCACAACAAGGAACAAGCATAAATCAAATGGGAAGTGCATTATATTTATCAAGAAAAGTTTCACAAAGCACAGTGGCACAATTATATTTAATGGATGATCCTTTTAACAAATATCCTGAATTAAAATTAGCTCATAAAGAACCTAGTCCAGTAGTTCAAAGTTTAAAAATGCAAGGAGTAAAATTAAATGATTTTATATTCTATAGAGATTTGAGAGGACCAATTAAAATTTGGAAAGCTGAAAACATTTCAGAAGAAATAATAACTCATGAAGAATTTACACAAGTTAATCCTCGTGGAGAAGATTGGGAATATGGAATGTTGGATGAATTGGAATTTAGGGAATAAAATGGATTCTGAGAAAAATATTCCTAAAAAGAAAATATCTATAAAGAAGAAAACAATAAAATTACTTAGGAAGTCTCCTAAAACATCTAAAATATGTTTTAATATCTATAATTTAATAAAAAAAAGACGTTATAAATATTTCTCGCATGGAAATATTGTGTTAGATAAATATAACACAATATTTTTTCCTATACCCAAAGTGGCTAGTTCTAGTCTAAAAAAATATTTTTCTTTTATTTTGGGAATACAAGGAGATAATTCTTATAAAGAAAGAGGGCATGATTATTATCAATTTAGAGATTTTCCTCATATTAAGAGAAAAAATATGAAAGAATATGGGGGATATTTTAAGTTCACAATTGTAAGAAATCCTTATGCAAGAATTGTTTCTTGTTATAATAATTTTATTAGTGAGGATAAAATAAGGAAAAATTTTGAATTATATGAAGGGATGTATCCGGGAATGTCCTTTGAGGAATTTGTTAAAATTATAAAAGACATTCCAGATTATGTTTCAGATGGACATTTCAGATCTCAGCATACTTTTCTAGAAGATAAAAAAAGGAATATTGTTGTAGATTTCATTGGAAAAATAGAAAATTTAGAGAGTGATTTTAAAAAAATATGTGAAAAAACAGGAATGCCTTATGAAAAGCTATCTCAAGCAAACAAAAAAACAAAAGACAACTACAGAGATTATTATGATAGAGAAACTAAAAGATTAGTTCAAGAAAGATATAAAAGGGACT
>CAZGCP010000070.1:0-3627 GCA_964524525.1 Candidatus Woesearchaeota archaeon | reverse complement strand
TTGAGTCATCCTGTCTCCTAGGAGTTCGAGGGTTCGAATCCCTCCCCCTGCATTCTGCGCAATGGCTAAGAAAGTCTATAAACAAAAAATTAAGGGTTTATAGTCAAAATAAAGGCTACAAACCCGTTTAAGGCATAAGGCGCGTATACTTGCAAGGGCATTCACCATATCTAACTGGTTGCCCTGTACTCTCCAGGCATTCTATAACAGGTAAAGCAGCTCCACATTTCTTGCGGTATGGCATTTTATCACCAAGTCTATAAGCCCATTAAACAATTTTATATATTTTTCCAATTTCATGGATTATTGTGGATTCCTAAGAAATTCCGTATTTGCTCTCTTAGCCACTCAGCCTTAGAATTATATCCAGAAGCCTTGAGTTTAGCCTTAAATGCCTCTTGAATATCCTTTTCAAGTTGGGCTTTGATTTCAAGCTCGATTTTAGGCATGATTTCATCACCTCCTTTAGATTATGGAAATTGTCATTCAAAATAGATTCTATTTATAAAGTAATTGTCAAAAATATATTCAGAAATTAGCTATTTTTTGTCAATTATATATGGTTTTATTTATAAACAGATTGTCAAAAAATAGAAAGGTTTTAAAGATACAATATCCCAAATATTAACTATGGCAATATTTGATATAAGTCAACTTTCAGAGCAGAATCCATGGTGGGTAGACAAAAACAACATTTTGAAAGATTACAAAATCTCTGGCTTAGATAAGCTAAAGTTCCAATGGAAGCCACGCTTGAGACATTATATAAAATTGGGTCAAGATGTAATCTACACTATTCGAGGCCCTAGACAGGTAGGAAAAACCTCCCTAATCAAAATAATTATTCGGGATCTTTTAATAAATAAAAAAGTTAAACCCGAGAATATCTTTTTCTGGTCATGTGAAAGGAACGATGCAGAGGAGCTAAACCAGATTTTACAGACTTATTTTGATTGGAGAGTATCATCGACTAATGACAGAAAGTATATTTTTCTTGATGAGATCTGTGCAGTTAAAAAATGGTCAAAAGAGATAATCCATTTTGCAAATAAAGGAGCATTTACAAACTGCTCAATAATTCTCACAGGCTCTCATTCCATGGATATAAAGCATTCAACCGAGCTTATGCCCGGGAGAAGAGGTGGTGAAGAGAATAACCCATTAGATAAAATACTGCTACCCATGAAATTTTCAGAGTTTGTAACTTTGGTGTGGCCAGAATTCAAACAAAAAATGTTTGACATGAATCTTATCAAAAAAGAGGATAAGAAAAAGAAAATTTTTGAGATGTTAGAAGGGAAAATAAGTAAAGATATAACAGATCTATCGCTTTACAAAAAGCAATTGGATAGCTTATTCGAGACGTATCTTCTTACGGGGGGTATCCCTGCTACAATAAACGAATTAAAGGAAACTGATAAGTTATCTACTCGCATATTCAACATCTACCTTACAGCAATTATTGGTAATTTGAACAGATATGGTTACAAAGAACATTATTTCAAACAAATAGTGAGAGAAATATTTAATTCGTTGTCCAATCCAATTAGTTGGAACAGCTTTACTAAAAGCACGGAAGTAAAATCTCATAATACTGTGCAGGATTATATCACCGCATTAGAGGAACTTTACATAGCAAACATTGCTTATAGATGTTCAATCCATGATGGCAGAATCCACTCATTTATGAAGAAGGTATACATTCAGGATCCTTTTATCTTTCATGCGCTACAGGGATGGGCAAATAACAAAAAGAATTATTTTACAAACGCAAAATCGAATATCTTAGATCTAGAGATGAAAAGCAAATTGATTGAAGGAGTTGTTTACAATCATTTATGCAGATTGTCTTTCGGGCTGAACCCAAAGGACTTATTTGACCCAAAAGACAATATATGCTATTATAAGAACAAAAACAAAAAAGAAGTAGACTTTGTTATTTTATTCGATGATAATTTTTATCCTTTTGAAGTAAAGTATCAGTCTACAATCAGAAATCCCGATTTTTTCCCATTCAAATCATTCAAGAAAGGAGTTTTGGTAACTAAAGACGAGTTGGGAGTATATCAAAACTACGTAAAAATACCAGTTTCGTTATTTTTAATGTTGATTTAGGGTTAAATATGAGCAAAAATCAAAAATTCAGAAAGATTGCTGAAAAAAAGGGCAACGGGACTTTCAAGTTTAAGGATTTTGAAAAAGAAGCTTCTTTTAGGTTGGAATTTGTAGGTAAAGAGGCGCTTGTGTGGATGGGTGACTCTTTCTTCTCTGATATTAGTGCAAAAATTACAAATTTCCATAATCAAGAATCAGTTGAAGCTTCCCTGCATGGAGAAATGGACAATGGTTTAAAGGTTCATGTTAAGCGTTTAATTTTAATTCGCCCTGCAGGACTTAAAAAAGAAAAATCAACCCCGCTTAAATTCAAAGTTTTTTCACCAATTATTTTAAGCAATGAGAATCTAAAGCCAACAAAAGATGAGACAGAGATCCATTATTATATAACCAATTTTGATTTTGTAGGTTGTGAAAAAACAATTTACCCAAAGGGAGGATGGAAATTAGAGCATTTTTCCGTCAATCTGGAAGGCTTTACATTTGTTATTAAGCAACTTGAAGAACACAAAGAAATAATTGAATATTTAAGAAAAAATAAAACGAGCGCTATAACTGCAGAAATAGTTGTTAAAGCAGATTTAAAATTGAAAGATAAATTGTATTCCATTGTTACTGAAATATGTGAAATTCTGTCTTTTGCAACAGGAAATGCTGTAGTTCCGATCACTGAAAAGCATTATTCTTCTGAAAAACTTGTTTGGAGTCAATCCAAGTCAATGAGAGTGGAAGACTTTAGGGGAGGAGATCAAGTTATTCCTCATCTCCCTCCTGGAGCAATAAGAAATTTTACAGTAAAGGTTTACCCCCAATATAAAAAATTAAAACAAAAACTTGGTCTTAATATTATCTTAGAGTATTATCTTTTAATGAAATCGAATCCTGTTCTGGATGTAAGATGTCTACTTGGTTATAGCTTGCTTGAATGCTTATCTAATCATGCTCAAGAATTTTACTTAAAAGAAGGTAACCCAATAAAAAATAGTCTAAAGAAAAGCAAAAGTAAAAAATTAGACGAGATTCTACAGAAAAGCAGTAGATTGAACAAAAAAACAAAAGAGAAAATTATCGAAGAATTTGTCTATTCATACCCCACATTACAAGACTCAATTAAAAGATTAATGGATGACTATGGGATGAAATATAAAAATAAGGAAGCTAAAATATGGGAACTAAGAAAGGAATTTATCCATAAGGGTATGTATCCAAAGGGTACTAAAAATCGGGTTCAGATTTATAGGGACATAGCCCATTTTATTGATAGGTTACTATTGCACATTTTAAAGTATGATGGTGAATTTTTGAATGTTGCTAATGGATATAAAACAGAAAAAATAAATGTTGAACAACATTAGTATATAGCGGGTTCGAATATCTTACACGGCATTCGAGAGTGTAAGGGAAAGCATTCTTTTGGTGAAACTTTTCTTTCTAAGAAAAGGTTCGTTCCGAAACCCCCCCCTGCATAAAAGAAGAGAAACGCAGGAAAGGGGGGGATAGTAAAGAAAGAAA
>CAZGCP010000069.1:0-3671 GCA_964524525.1 Candidatus Woesearchaeota archaeon | reverse complement strand
TTTAACTAAGAATATTATTTTAGAATTATGTAGTACAGAAAAAATAGAATTCCCTATTATAGAGAAAGGAAGGGTTCTAGTGGATGACAATTTTTTGAGATTAATTATTAAAAAATCTAATGAAAAACTTGAAAGAGGATGGGAAAAAATAGATTGTCTTAGGAAAGATTTTTAGTAATATTTTTAAACTATAATTGTTTTTAGTATTTAAGAGGTGAAAAATGAAAGAATCACATTATTTAAGTAAAAAGAAAATTCCTTTAGGTTTGAAAATTATTTCTATTTTTTATTATGTTTCAGCAGTTTTGCTTTTAGTTTTAGCTATAGTTTCTTTGTTTAAGACTAGTTCTTTGTTTAGTGTTTTAGGTGATGGAATAGGTCCAATAATTTCTTTAGGTTTTTTTGTTTTAGCATTTTTATCTTTTTTTATTGGTAGGGGAATTTACAAGGCGCAAAAATGGTCTAGAATTACAGCAATTTCTTTAGCGATTTTGGCAATTTTGAGTGCTATTTCTCTTTTTATTAGGGGAGAAACCACAACAGAATATTTAAATGGAATTATTAATTTAGTTGTGAATGGATTTATTGGAGGTTATCTTTTGTTTAATAAAAAGGTAAAAAAATATTTTTGATTTTGTTTATACCTCTTTTTTATTATCATAATTCTTTTAAAGATCAAATAACTTTTTTTAATAAGGAAATTAATCAAAGATTCCCAATCACTTCCATAAATTAACATTTATAGAAATGATAGACAAGGATAAACCTTGCAGTCATTCCTATAAAACCTACGTTTATAGAAATGAAAGATGAATCAAAAGATTCCCAATCACTTCCATAAATTAACATTTATAGAAATGAAAGGAGGTAAAATGAAAAAAGAAAAATGACTTTAGATTTTGCAAAACAGGCAATAGACAATGCTGAAACACACAGTATTAACTTTGATGATTTAAAAGCTGGTAAAGCTAACATTAAGGTTATGGGTTGTGGTGGAGGTGGTTGTAATACTGTTACATGGCTTTTTAATAAAGGAATTAACGGAGCTACAGTTTATGCAGCAAATACTGATGCATTACATTTGAGTGTTACAAAGGCTGATGAAAAGCTTTTGATTGGTAAAGAACTTACTAGGGGACTTGGATGTGGTGGAGAATCTAGAAAAGGTAAGGAAGCTGCTAAAGAATCTTTAACAGACATTAAAAAAGCTGTTGGAGGTGCTGATATGGTGTTCGTTCTTGCAGGTATGGGAGGAGGAACAGGTACAGGATCCGCCCCAATTATAGCACAATCTGCTAAAGAGACAGGAGCTGTAGTTATTGGAGTTGTAACAATGCCTTTTGAATCAGAAAAATCTAGAATCGATAAAGCAGAATTCGGACTTCAAGAATTAAGAGAAGTTACTGATACTTGTATTGTTTTAGATAACAATAAGTTAGTAGACATTGCTGGACAATTACCTATTGAACAAGCTTTTGCAGTAGCAAATGAACTTGTATCTACAATGATTAAAGGTATTGTTGAAACAATTACTCTTCCGAGTTTGATTAACTTGGATTATGCAGATGTTTCTTCAATAATGAAGAATGGTAATGTTTCAGTTATTGGAATCGGAGAAAGCAATTCAAATGATATGGTTAATGAAGCTGTAAGGCAAGCTCTTACTCATCCTCTACTTGATGTGGATTATAAGGGTGCCACAGGAGCATTAGTCCATGTTACTTGCGGACCTGATTTAAAACTTGAAGAATTCGACACGATAGGTAAAACTGTTTCAGAGAACTTAAGTCCTGAGGCAAAAGTTATCATTGGTGCTAGAATTAGTAAGGATTTTGAAGGCAGGGTAAGAGTTATTACCATAATGACAGGAATAAAATCTCCTTATATATTGGGTAAAGACGAATACCAAGATATGTCTTCGGGTTCTACACAAGATTCTGATTTAGGTATCGATATTCTTAGATAAAATTAGTTTGGGATTTTTATCCCTTTTTTATTTTTTTTTATTTTTTTAAGCATTAATTTTTTTTACTTTGTTCATTTTTTTATTTCCATATTTTTTAAAATATAGAATAGAATCTAGTTTTGTTTTTCTTGTTCTGTCTTTTATTGTTCTTTGTTTGAATCCAATTGGAAGTATTGCTTCTACATTTACATCTGCAGGTATGTCTAGTGTTTCCTTCACAATATTTTCATTGAAGTGTCCTACCCAACAAGAATTCATACCTTTATTTTCAAACATTAATAATAAATTTTGGATTCCTGCTCCTGCTTGTTGTTTGCAATATTTTTTAGCTCTTTCTTTAAATTGATTTTTTATTTTTGAGGGGTTTGTACAAACAACTAAAACATAATGTGTTTGAGAAACAAAATCTTGTTCAGATGCTTTAGAAAGTTTTGAAATTTCATCTTTATCTTGGACAAGAATAAATTTCAATGTAAAAAGATTTCCTGCCATTGGAGTGTATCTTACATAATCAATACATTCTATTATTTTTCTCCAATTAGGTTTTTTATCTGTAAATTTCCTAACACTTCTTCTGGATTTTATTGCTTTTGCTACATCCATATTATTTTTAAGATGAGATTGTTTTTAAAATTATGCAAATTTTTTTAAGGCTTGTTTTACATAGCCCCACTAAATTTCTACTTCGTAGAAAACCCTCCCTATTTTTAACATTGATTAGCCTAAATTAGGTAAAACAATTAAAATATCTTTTATATTTATTTAAAATTATGCAAAATCAATAACCCCTCCACCAAGACATTTTGTTTTTTGATAGAAAACTATTGCTTGACCTTCAGAAACACCCCCTATTTCTTCTTTAAGTTCTACAATTATTTTATTTTTTTCTTGATGGATCTTACTTGGAAGAAGTTCTCCCACTTGCCTGATTCTTGATAATATTTGTTGAGGTTTCTTTGAAATTTCTTTTTTAAAATCTTTTTTATTTTTGGAAATTAAATGAAGATTTTTTACAATTATTTTTTTTCTAAAATTAAGGGGGTGTCCTTCTGGGGCTGCTATTATTATGTTTTTTTTAGAATCTTTTCTTGCAACATACCATTTTTTAGGTTTTGATTTATCTCCCCTATCTAATTCAAATCCGTATCTGGGACCGAGTCTTTGTCCTATTGTATAATAATATATTCCGTCGTGATAACCTCTTACATTTCCTTCTGGATCCAGTATTTTTCCTTTTTTTGGCTTTATTTTTTGTTTTAAGAATTCTTTTAGATTTATTTTTCCAATAAAACAGATTCCTACTGTTCCTTTTTTATTATAATTTTGGAAATTATTTTCTTGTGCAATATTTCTTACTTGTTTTTTTGTTAGTTCTCCTATAGGGAAAAGAGTTTTTTCGAGTTCTTTTTCTTTTATTCTGTATAAGAAATATGATTGGTCTTTTGATTCATCTTTGGCTCTGTGTAATTCAAATTTTCCTTTTGGATTCTTTTTTATTCTTCCATAATGTCCTGTTGCTATATAATCAAATCCTCTTTTTTTAGCTTCCCCAATTAATAAAGGAAATTTTATTTTTTGGTTACAATCAATGTCTGGATTTGGGGTTACCCCCTTTTTGTATTTTTCATACATTTTTTCAACTACTTCTTCCTGGTATTCTTTTTCAAAATTTAATGTTATTAATGGGATATCTAGTTTTGAAGCA
>CAZGCP010000068.1:0-3689 GCA_964524525.1 Candidatus Woesearchaeota archaeon | reverse complement strand
TAGAGGATTTAGACACATGGGAAACCTTCCTTCAAGAGGACAAAGAACTAAAGCAAATTTCAGAAAAAACAGATCTAAAGGGGCTGGAATTAAAAAGAAAAAATAGGAATTTAATCAAATGAAAAGAAAACATAAAACATATTCAAAACCAAAAAGACCTTTTGACAAGGTAAGAATAGAAGAAGAAGGAAGAATAAAAAAAGAATTTGGATTAAAAAATAAAAAAGAAATATGGAAAGCTGAAGCTAAAATAAATTCAATAAGGGAAAAAGCTAAAAAATTAATTGGGGCTCCAGAAGAAGAACAAAAATCCTTATTCGATAGATTGAATAAGATAGGTATTGAAGTTAAATCAATTGGAGATATTTTATCTTTAGAAAAAGAAGATTACTTAAAAAGAAGGCTTCAAACAATTACATATAACAAAAAAATTGCAAAATCTATTAAAGAGGCAAGACAATTAATTGCTCATAGAAAAATTTTGGTTGGAGGGAAAGCAGTAAGTGCTCCTTCTTATATTGTGTCAATAGAATTAGAAAATAAAATAACAAAAAAACAAGAAAAACCTAAAAAACAAAAAGAAGAAACAACTACTGAAGAAAATAAATCAAAAGAAAAAACTGAATAAAAATGGCTGAAGAAAAAGAAAAAATAAAAACTAAAGAAGTAACTAAAGTTGAAGAAAAAGAACAAGGAACTGAAAAACCTCAAGAAGAGAAAAAGAAAAAAGAAAAAAGTTATGAAGCAGTTGTAAATATTTACACTTCCTTTAACAACACAATTGTTCATGTTACAGATATGTCTGGGAGAACTATCTCAAAAGTTACAGGAGGGATGGTAACTAAAAATAACAGATTAAAGGCAAATCCTACAATTGCTATGTATATTGCAAAAAGAATTTCTGAAGAAATGAAAGAGTTAAAAATAAAATCTCTTTATGTTAAAATAAGAACAAAAACAGGAAATCCTGCACCTGGACCTGGAGCAAATGCAATTATAAAAAGTCTTTCAAGAGAAGGATTTAAAATAATAAACATCCTTGATACTACAAGAATCCCTAAAGGAGGTCCAAAGAAACAAGGAGGAAGAAGGGGAAGAAGACCATAAATAGAAACAATTTTAAATAAAAAATTCACAATTATAAGATGGAAATAATAAAAAATCAAGAAAATAAAATAGTTTTTTTAGAAAAAATAGAAGATAGTTTGGCTAATGCAATTAGAAGATATGTTGGAAGGATTCCTATTTTAGCAATAGATGAAGTAGAAATTTTAAAAAATGGTTCTCCATTATATGATGAAACTTTAGCACATAGAATCGGATTAGTTCCAATTGATTCAAAAAAAATAAATAAAAGCAAAGAATATGATGTTTCATTAAAAACAAAAAAAGAAGGATATGTTTATTCTGGTGAAATTGAAGGAGATGTTAATGTTGTTTATGATAAAATACCTTTAACTTTCTTAGATAAAGGGCAAGAATTAGAGATAAAAGGAACTGTAAGAGCAGGAGCAGGAAAAAACCACGCAAAATTCTCTTCAGGAATGATTTTTTTTAGAAATTCTTGTGAAATTACATTGAATAAAAAATATTTTGATCAAATAAAAAAAGTAATTTCTGAAAATGAAATAAGAGAAAAAGGAGAAAAAATTACTCTTATTGATAATAAAGAAAAAGAAATTTGTGATTTTTGTGAAGGAGTTGCTGAAAAACAAGGAGATCGAGCAGAAATTAAAGAGGGAGAAGAAATTATTATCTCTATTGAATCTTATGGACAAATTCCTTCAAAAGAAATTTTTAAAGAATCTATAAAGAATTTAAAAAAAGATTTAGAAGAACTATCTCAAAAAATCAAATAATAATTTTATAAAATATAAAAAATTCTTTTTAATATGATATTTGTTGATATTTTATTAAAAGTAGCTCTTGTCCTAATTATGTTTAATATTGGACTCTCTTTAAAATTTAAAAATTTTCAAAAAATTTTCAAGAAACCTAAAAAATTATCAATAGGTTTAATTTCTCAAATAATTCTTTTACCTTTGCTTGCTTTTTTAATTGTAGAACTTTCTGGGCTTCCTGTTGCATTAAAGATGGGAATAATACTTCTTGCAAGTTGTCCTGGAGGAACCTCTTCTAATTTTGTTTCTTATTTAATTAAAGCTGATGTTCCTTTATCTGTTTCTTTAACAAGTGTAAATGCACTAATAACTCTTTTCTCAATTCCATTAATAATAAACTTCTTTCTTAATTTCTATTATGGTTCTTCTCAGTATATTCGTTTGCCTTTTTTTAATACTTTTTTTAATTTATTTTTTATAATTTTAATTCCACTAATCTTAGGAATATTAGTAAAAGAAAAAAATGAAAAAGGAGCATATAGTCTAGAAAAATATTTAAAAATAATAAGTATAATTGCTTTGGCAGGGGTCTTTGCAATAAAGTTTTTTGCTTCTGAAACAGGAGGAGGTTCAGGAATTAGTTTTGAAAGCGCTTTTGCAATTTTTCCTGTCTTAATTATTTTTCACATATTATCTCTTCTTATGGGTTTTTTTAATTCTAAATTATTTAAAATAAATAACAAAAGTTCAATAACAACAAGTATAGAAGTTGGGTTGCAAAATACAGGTTTAGCTTTGTTAATCGGAGGTTCAATTTTAAAAAATAATTTAATGATTCAGCCAGCATTAGTTTATGGAGTTTTTTCTTTTTTCACTACACTAATATATGGTGTTTTAATGAAAAAATATTTAAGTGAAAGAGGAAGAAAAATAGAAATTAAAGGCATAATAAAAAGAGGAATAGAAAAAATGAAATTTAAAATTAAAAAGAGAATAAATAAAAATTCTAAAGATTTTTATAATACTAAGTTTAATCAATAATATAGTTTGTTAAAGTGTTTATGTGAAAAACCATAGAGATTTTTCGTGTAGAGCTTGAACTTGGAAATTTAAACACGAAATAGCAAGATGTTTTCCCTTTTTATGCGGGTGTGCCGGAGCGGTCAAACGGGACAGACTCAAAATCTGTTGGCTTAGTGCCTACGAAGGTTCAAATCCTTTCACCCGCATAAAATTTTATAAATGTGTGTTGTAAAAATTAGATTCAAAAAGATACTTTAGCAAAAGGAATGATGGATTGTTTTAAAAATATTAATAAAATGTATCAAAAAGCAGAAAAAATTCTTACTCAAAAAGGATTTTATGAGAATAGAAAAGGGTTCTTACTTTATGATTGATCCTATATTTTTAACTTAAACCCTAACATTTATAAACCTAATAAAACTAATTTTTTTACCTGCGAGTTAAAAGCGGAGAGCGGGAAGTTAGACTTCTCTCTCATTATTAAAATGACAAAATCAAAAACAAAAATAGAAAAACAACTTAAAAGAAAATCAAATCCAGAAATAGTTGAAACTATAATTTTGGCAAAAAAGAATGATGCTTGGAAAAATGTTGCTGAAATTTTATCTGGTCCAAAAAAAAATTGGATTTCAAAAAATATTTTTCAAATAAGTAATGAAACAGGAGATTCAAAAAAAATTGTTATTCCAGGAAAAGTTCTTTCTCAAGGAGAAATAGATAAAAAAATAAAAGTTGTCGCATTAAATTTTTCAGAAAAGGCAAAAGAAAAGTTGTTAAATAAAGGATGTGAAGTAATTACATTACTTGAAGAAATTAAATCAAATC
>CAZGCP010000067.1:0-3756 GCA_964524525.1 Candidatus Woesearchaeota archaeon | reverse complement strand
GAGTTTCCAATCTCTAAAAATTCTTTGATATCGTAGTTGCTGAAAGTGTATTAACTACAAAGTGAAGAATAAACGGAAAGTTTTAAATAGTCTTAAATTTTCTAATTTGCATGAAAGAAAAATTTGTAAAACTCAAAGAGCAGAATAATTGGGGAGACCATTATTACGAGAAAGTCGCAGACATAAAAAAATATGAAAAATTGAAAGAAGAGAAAAGAGAAAAGAGTTTTGCAGATTATTTAAATTATAAAGAAAACTTAAGACTTGTTTTTGAAGAAGGTCAAGAAGTTAATGTGAAGTGGCCTAATGAAGAAATCACTCGAGAAAATATTAGTTTAAAACATTATACAGAAAACATTAATGATATGGGGCATTCGTATAAGGTTGATGGAAAAGTTCCCATTATTAAAATTTCAATAAGGGGACTTGAATCAGTTGTAAGTGATTTCGAAAAATTGCAATTTGCCAATTCAGATTTAAAATATCAAAACAAACCTTCTTTTATAAAATAAACTTTTTGTTTTTCTAAAATATTTCTTTCAGCAATTTCGTTTAATCAGCGATGTTAGCAGAAGTCTTTGACTTCTACTTGGAGCGTTAAGCGAAGATATCAAAATCAGAATTTTTGGTTTACCGACACTAAGGAGGAGATTGGAAATTGAAATGAACATCGGGGATAAGGAGAGTTTCGACCAACGGGAGAAATTCGGGCGGAGTCTGTAAGACGGAGCTCTTTAAGCCCTGTTATACGTTTTTTCTGCAAGAAAAAAAGCCGGAGAAACTTGTTTCGTAGGCTCAGTTAAATTTTCACGATAATAAATTTCTCCACAGGAGTCTATATGTCCGAAGGACGAGGGGGAGTCCAGATTTTTTGTTTCTTTTTTTAAAAGAAAATAGATGGCGCTTTTTCGTTAGAAGTATACGAATTTGTGTTCTTTTGAGATTGTTATTATTTCAATGTTCTTTATGATGTCTGAATATTTATCTTTAATTTCTTGAAGTATTTTATTGAATTCTTCTTCAGAATGAACTTCGAATTCGGGTTCTAAATCCCAGTTTCCTAATACTTTAACATGGTGTATTGTGTTTTTATTTTGTTTCAAATAAGCTATTAAAGAGTTTATTTTTTCTTTTTGAGGATTATCTAAATAAACAAATATTTTAAAAAATTTTAATCCTATTTTCTCATAATTTAAAGCGATTTTATATCCTAAAATAATTTTGTTCTTTTCAAGTTGTTTAATTCTATAATTTACAACTCTAACTGTTTGTTTTAATTCTGAAGCTATATCTATTATTGGTTTTCTTGCATTCTTAGCTAAACTTTTCAAAATTTTCAAATCTAACTTATCAATATTTGCTAGCTCACTTTTTTTCATTATTATTCTAGATTCTGAAATTAATGTTTTATCTTCGATTAAATAATCTCTATTGTATGTTTGTGCTTCGATAAGTATTGATAATGCTTTTTTGTTTATGTGGTTGCCAAATTTTGTAAGTATTTTATTTTTTAGCTCATCAATGTTTTCCATAGAATCTGTTTCACAAGAAAGAATTAGATCCCAATTTCCCTTACTTGAAATTATCCATTTGATTGATTCTATTTTTTTTAATTCTTCTATTTTGCTTTTTAATATTTCAGACTTAAGATGCTGAAATGAAAGACAGATTTTAAATTGTAAAATGTTCAATGTAGAAAGGTTCACAATTAATTGATATTGAGTAATTATTTCTTCTTTCTCTAAACGTTTTATTCTGTAATTAACTACTTCTGGTGAAAGTCCAATTTTTTTACCAATCTTTGAGGCAGACTGTCTTGAATTATTATCTAATTCATATAATAGTTTTCGGTCTTTTACGTCAAAGTCCATTACCATATTTTATAATAGTTACAATTAATATATAAACTTTGTGCTTTTTATAAAATATTTGACTAAAGGTTTTATGTTCTTATTATGTTACTACTATGTTATGGTTAATACAAAAAATATAATGTTAATAAAACCTGCTTTGGAAACAGATGCAGTATTTGATCCTATTAGAACAACTTCTTATTTGGGGATGTGGTATCTTGCGTCTAAATTAAAAGAAGAAGGTCACAAAATTAGATATTTGGATGAAGTGGTTCGAAATAGAGGTTTGTCTAAACAGCAATTATTTGCAAGAAATCAAACTGAAGAAGTAGTTATGGATAACAATTTGGCGATTTCTGTTAATGAATATATGACTCAAAAGAAAGTAGATTATCAAACTCTTTCTGCAAAAGAATTTGTGGACAAATATTCGGCATTTTCTGAGAATTCGATTAATAGGACTATGGTTCGAACAGGAAATTCTCTAGAAGAAACACTTGAAGAAGTAAAAAAAGAACAACCTGATTTTGTAGGAATTCCTCTTATATCTACAGCAAATTATAAACCTGCGACAGACTTAGCTAAGAGAATAAAAGAAGAATTTCCAAAAACTAAAATCATATTCGGAGGACAGCATATTACTGCAAAAGCAGAGCAATTTCTTGTAGAAAATTCCTATGTTGATCAAATAATTAAAGGAGATGCAATAAATGTTATTGGCGATGTTGTAGAAGGCAAAAATGATGATAAGATTGTAAATGGTGGCTTTCAAAGAATGAATCAATTTCCGTTACTAGACCCTGAAATTTTAGAAGAAACAAACTATCCAAGAAATCCTACTTATACTTATCCTACTGATGGAAGAAAATCCATTGATTTTATGTTCACAAAAGGTTGCTTCAGAAAATGTGAATTTTGCGTTGCAGGAAGTCAAAAAGGAAATAATGTGACTTCAACAGAATATGATAGATTAGATAAACAATTACAAAAATTTAAGGAGTCCGGCGTTGAAGAATTAGTAGTTCAGGATGATGCATTTTTGTGGGATAGAAAACATGTCAAAACACATTTGCCTACGATTCTGGGTTTAATGAAAAAACATGGTTTATACTGGCAAGATAATGGCGGCGTAGAATTTGAAGCTCTTGATAATTTTGTGACAGATGAACTAATAAAATACAATCAATCTGGAGAAGGAAAAGTTACTTCTTTGTATGTTCCGTTTAATCCTAGAACGTGGAATAAAGATGAAAGCGCAGCTAAATCAATGTCTGGAAGGCATCATAATAATTTAGATAATTTGAAAAGATTAAGAGAAGAAGGTGAAATTTATATTTTTACTTCTGCGATTATTGGGACACCAGAACAAACAAGAGAGATGTTTAATGATGAACTTGCTACAGATAGAAAATTAATTCAAGAAGGATATATTGATTCAGCATTATGTTTATCTGCGACAATGCTTCCAGGAACAAAATGGTATGAAAGCAATGGACACAACATAGTAAATAAAAAAGATTACGCAGGATATTCATTATTTGCAACACACCACAGAACAGAACATCTTGAGCCAAAAGAAATTGAAGAACTTATGGTAACATGGACAAAAGGTCTGGATGATGTTCAAAAAACATATCGCTGGGGAACTGCATTTCCAAATTCTAAATAAGGAAAAGCCCCTTCTTAATAAATTTTGAACAACGAAGTTGTGAGCTAATATGTGCTTAGCACCTGGACTCCCCCTCTTTTGCTTCTTTTTCTAAAAGAAGAGACGTGAAAATTTAATTGCGTATAACATCGGGGATAAGGAGAGTTTCGACCAACGGGAGAAATTCGGGCGGAGTCTGTAAGACTTCGTAACCTCATAATCCTTGTTATATTCCCCGAAGGGCTGAAATTTAGT
>CAZGCP010000066.1:0-3818 GCA_964524525.1 Candidatus Woesearchaeota archaeon | reverse complement strand
CTTTGAATTTTTTTCTCATTTCTCTTGGAATTATTATTTGTCCTTTAGAACTCAACTTGGTCATGCCTATTTCTACCATGGTAAGATAAATCTTACATTATATTTAAATCTTTTGTTATTTTTTCTTAGAACTCTTTCCTTTAAAAGATTTAACCTGTTCTTTATTTTGTTTTTTCCTTTCTTTAATAAATTCTGAAGGTTTTAAATTTCCTAGTTCTGAAATAATTCCTGCAATGTATTTTTTTGGAACAAACTCAAATGCAGGGTTTTTTACTTTTACTTTTTTAGGTGCCTTGTCCCATACTTCGTTTAAATCTCTTTGCTCTATTGGAATTTCTTTCTTAGAATATTTCCAAGAATCAGCAATTATGTAAACAGGTATTTTTTCTTGTTTTGCAATTCTTGCAATAACTTCACTTCCTACTTTATTTATTATACCTTTATCTAAAAGAGCGTCTGCTCCAATAAAAACCTTGTTTACTTTTTTTGTGCCCATTTCTTTTGTTAAAGCAATTCCCATTGCAGAATCAATAAACATTGTAACCTTTATCCCTGCTTTTCTTAATTCTTTAGCTGTTTTTCTTCCTTGGTATAATGGGCGAGTTTCTGTGTTATAAACTTGGAAATCTTTTCCTTGTTTTTTTGAATAGATTAATGCGTTGGAAACATTTGTTGAATGACAATGAGTAAAAACAACATCTCCTTTTTTTATTATTTTTTTAACTTCTTTATTTATTTTTTCTTGTGCAGAATCAAAGTGAAGAAGTATTTCTTTTTTAGAATATTTTTCAGAAGAAGCCATATCTAAAACATGATGCATCATGGGTTCTGTAGGACGTAAAGAAAGAAGTTTTTGTTTTGTTTTTTTTGTAGGAAAAAGATAATATGCTTTTAAAGCAGATTTAGCAACATTTCTAGCTCCTTGAATCTCAATATTTTTTATTTTTTTACAAATTTCATTGAACCTCTTTTTTTTGTCCATTTTCATACTAATTTAAGAAACTTTAAAAATCCTATTATCGTCAAAAGAAATATGTTAGAATCAATGATTAATCCAAAAAGAGCTGAAAAAGGACCGATAAAAATGCTTCCAATAGGAATTCTTTATGCATCCTTATCAATACTTTTAGTTAATTGGTTTTTTTCTGGAGATCCTGTGTTATCTGAATATTCTGGGATACTTATTGTTTTGTTTTGTGTTATGTTTTCACTTCCTTTTATGTATTTCATAATAAAAAGAGAAGAAAGATTAGATGAAAATGTTGAAGGAATTTTCAAAGTTTGGAAAGTTCATCAAAGAGCAATTTATGCATTAATGTGGTTGTTTTTAGGTTTTGTTATTGCTTTTTCATTTTGGTATATCTTACTTGGAAATTCTACTTTATTTAATGCTCAGGTTGGAACTTATTGTATGATAAATAATCCTGGAGATATTGATGGATGTGTAAAAGATTATAATTTTAATAAAATACCTCAAAGCATTTCTACTGGAGCAGCTTCTTCAAATACTCAAAGATTTTTTTCAATTGTTGAAAATAATGTTTATGTAATGATTTTTACTTTAATTTTTTCCTTATTATTTGGAGCAGGAGCTATTTTTATTTTAGCATGGAATGCTTCAGTAATTTCTGCAGCCATAGGTATTTTCACAAAACATCAAATAGCAGATATTCCTTTAGGACTTGCAAGATATATGATTCATGGTTTTCCTGAAATTGCTGCCTATTTTATAACTGCTTTGGCTGGAGGTATTTTTGGTGTTGGAATTATTAAAAATGGGATTAAAGGAAAAAAATTTAGAAGAATTATGGAAAACACATTTATTTTAATTTTTATAGCATTAATAATTTTAATAATTGCGGGGTTAATTGAAGTTTATTTAACACCGAGGATATTTTAAATGGAACCTTTAATATTATTAGCTATTATTGCAAGTTTCTTTTGTGTTTTTATAGCCTTGCCCATATGGATAAAGAAAGCTAAACAAGAAGGACTTTATGGAAGAGATATTAACAAACCCCACAAACCTCTTGTAGCAGAAGGAGGAGGTTTTGTTGTTTTAGGGGGAGCTGCTATAGGAATATTAATGTATATTGCATTTAATACTTTTAAATTTGGAAAAACTGAGACTCTTGTTAGTATTTTTGCTTTATTAAGTGTTTTATTTATTAGTTCTATTGTAGGAATTGTTGATGATTTTTTAGGTTGGAAAAAAGGTTTGAACAAATGGGTAAGAATTTTGCTTGTTTTGTTTGCTGCTGTTCCTTTAATGGCAATAAATGCAGGAACTTCAACAATTTCAGGAATAAATCTTGGATTGTGGTATCCTTTAATAATTATTCCTTTAGGTGTTGTTGGAGCAACTGTTACTTTTAATTTTCTTGCAGGATATAATGGATTAGAAACAAGTCAAGGAATTCTTCTTCTTTCTGCATTAGCAATCACCACATTTATTACGGGAAATCCTTGGTTAAGTGTATTAGCAGTATGTATGGTTGCATCTCTATTAGCTTTTTTAATCTTCAATATGTACCCTGCAAAAGTTTTTCCAGGAGATGTTATGACTTATGCTGTTGGAGCTATGGTTGCAAGTATAGCAATACTGGGAAATATTGAGAAAATTGCATTGTTTTTCTTTATTCCTTACATTTTAGAAGCAATATTAAAAATAAGAGGGAAATTAAACAAAGAATCTTTTGCAAAAGTTAATGAAGATGGAAGTTTAGAAATGCCTTATGATAAAATTTATGGATTGGAACATTTAGCAATAAAAGTTTTGAAAAAAATAAAACCTTCTAAAAAAGCTTATGAAAAAGAAGTTGTTTGGATAATAAATATATTTCAAATAATTATAATTGCTTTAGGATTTTGGATTTTTTTGTAATTTGAAAAAAATATTAATTTTTATTTTCTATTTGTTCTTTTATCCAAGAATATGTTTTCTCTATTCCTTTCTTTAGAGGATAATCTGGTTTCCATCCTAATTTTTCTTCTATTAAAGAATTTTCTGAATTTCTTCCTCTAACTCCTGTTGGACCTTCTATGTGTTTTATATTAATTTCTTTTCCTCCAATTTCTGAAACCATTTTAACTAATCCATTAATTGAAATTTTCTCATCTGAGCCAATATTTACTGGTCCTGAATAATCAGAATCCATAAGTTTTCTTACTCCTTCTAAACATTCATCAATATATAAAAAAGAACGAGTTTGTTCTCCATCTCCCCACATTTCAATTTCTCCTCCTTCTGAAGACATTGCAACCTTTCTACACATTGCTGCAGGTGCTTTTTCTCGCCCATCATTCCAAGAA
Source organism: Candidatus Woesearchaeota archaeon (assembly GCA_964524525.1). GTDB lineage: Archaea > Nanobdellota > Nanobdellia > Pacearchaeales > GW2011-AR1 > DATFJM01. Next base: position 506 of record CAZGCP010000066.1, on the reverse strand, counting down.
CCTTCAGGCCCATATATATTATGAAATCTCGCTATTTTAACATCCATTCCCTTATTCCTTTTATAAGATAAATATAATCTTTCACTGAATAATTTTTCCCATCCGTATTCTGAATCAGGTTCTGCAGGATAAGCAGAGGATTCTTTTAGTCCTTCAACAGAAGGATCTTCTTGAGCATATTCTGGATAAACACAAGCTGAAGAAGAATAAAATATTTTTTTTATGTTTCTTTTATAAGATTCATCTAAAACATTAAGATTAATTAATGCTGAATTTTGCATTATATCTGCATCATTTTCTCCAGTAAAAATAAATCCTGCTCCACCCATATCAGCAGCTAATTGATAAACTTCATCAAAACCCCTATCTACGACTCTTTTTACTAAATCTAAATCTCTTAAATCTCCAATAACAAAATCATCTGCTTTGGTTTCAGAATATCTAGGATATTTTAAATCAACTCCTCTAACCCAAAAACCTTCTTTCTTTAATTTCTTTACCAAATG
>CAZGCP010000065.1:0-3847 GCA_964524525.1 Candidatus Woesearchaeota archaeon | reverse complement strand
AGAACAAAATTCTTCCATATAATCTAAAGCTAAATTTTGAAATTCTGAATCATTCTCATATTTTGATGTAAGTTCTTGAACTTCTTGCTCTGTATAATCATATTCTTTCATTACAGAATCTGTTTTATTCAAAACATTAAAAGCCTCTTCTAAAGTTGTTGAATTTTCTAATTCTTCTATCATTGTACAAGACAAATCTGCACTAAACTTTGCAAATTTTTCTTTTTCAGATAATTTAAAAAAAGAATTTTTAGAAAAATCAACTATGTTATTTCCAAAATTAATCCCTATAAACCCCAATACCAAAACAATCAAAACTATTATCAAAATATTTCTTTTCATTAAAATAAACAAATAAAAGATATTTATAAGGATTATTATATTAAAAAACATTAATTAGATAAAAACTCTTTCTTAATATCAACAGAAAGGGTTTCTAAATCTAATTTCTTATTTTCCAAATTTTGTCTTTCAAATTTATGAGAATAAGAATCTAAATTAAATTTTAAAAGATCCTTAAAACCTTCAGCAGTTTCAAGATAATTCTCTCTTAATTGTCCTTGACTATTTTTAGCTCTATCTAAATACCTTCTTGCTCCAGAATAAAAATAAGCCCATTCTTTTTCCATAGGATAAAAAAATAAAAAAAGAGTTTATAAACTTTATTATTCCATAAATTTATAACACAAAAAACCCTTAAATTAAAATGGAAAACGAAAAAATATTAAGAGCAGGAGAAATTGCAATCCAAGTTAAGGAATATATAAAACCTTTAATAAAAAAAGACACTCTTTTAATTGAAATTGCTGAAAAAATTGAAAACAAAATATATGAATTAGGAGGAAAACCTGCTTTTCCAGTAAATCTTTCAATAAATGAAATAGCTGCTCACTATACTCCCAGTCATAATGATACCACAAAGGCCAAGGATTTATTAAAAATAGATTTTGGAGCACATATTGATGGGTGGTGCTCTGATACTGCTTTTTCAGTTAATCTTTCAGATAATCAAAAAGAAAGTGAGGAAAATGAAAAACTAATAACTGCTTCAAGAAAAGCATTAGAATCAGGACAAAATATAATTGCCTCTAAAACAAAAGTTTCAGAAATAGGTAAAGAAATAAACAGAACAATACAAGAACAAGGATTTATCCCAATAACAAATTTAACAGGGCATGAAATAGGGCAATATGATTTGCATGCTGGTTTAAGTATTCCAAATTACAATAATAAATGTCAAGAAGAAATCTCTGAAGGGTTATATGCAATTGAACCTTTTGTAACATTATCTTCTGGAAATGGACATGTAAGAGAAGGAGAGGATTCTGGAATTTATCAAATAATATCAGATAAAAAACCTAGAAGCCCTTTAGCAAGAGAAATTTTAAATTTTATTTTAGATGAATATGGGACCCTTCCTTTTTGTTCAAGATGGATTATAAAAAAATTTGGAATAAAAGCTAATTTTGGATTAAGGCAACTAGAACAAAACAACAACCTTCATCAATATCCTCAACTAATTGAATCTTCTGGAAAAAAAGTAGCACAATCAGAAAATACTATTTTAATACAAAAAAACAAGAAAACAATAACTACTGATAAAAACTAAAAAAATAAAAATTATTTCTTTTTCTTAGAGCCTTTTTTAGGCTTTTTGAAAAACACTACAATCAAGATTACTATAATTAGAACAACAATTCCTAATATTAATAACTGAGACGTTCCTTCTTTTTCACCTTTTTCTATTGTTTTTTCAACAGCTTTAACTGGAAAAGATATTAGAACACCAGAACCAAAACTTACAGTTCCTCCTTCTTCTAAAGCACCACTCTCAAATTTAAGAGATACCTTAAGTTCTTCCCCAATTTCAATATCTCTTGGAAGAGTTATTTCCATAGGAACATCTACTCTTGAACCTGATGAAATATTATACTTTGTTTTTTCAAGACTTATAATTTCTTCTCCTGATTCAATAATAATTTTTATAGTCACATTTGAATCTTCTTCATTTGGTACATCCAAAGATATTATTTTTGATTCTCCTGGAGCCATTTTCAAAGCTATCTCTTCTATTCCTTCTTTTTCATTTTCATACCAATAAGGAGAATTTACTGCTATTGCTGAAGTAAAGGATAATAAACATAAAATTAAAGCAAAACTTGCAATAACTAACATCACCTCTTTTTTATTCATTTTTATATACTTACCTCCCAAGACTGAGATTCACTTGTTGAATAATTCTGAGAAATCAAATCAGAATTTAATGCTTCTAAGTAAAAGTATATTTGTTCTTGTCCTGTAACATTATCATTAATTGAATGGTTTCCTCTAGTTAAATAAACATTAGAAATTTGAATAGCTGTTGCATTTACTAATCCAGTTCCATCAGATGCACTTATATTGTTTGCAGTAAAGTTTTCTGCATAAATTATTTTTGTATCATCCACAACACCAGGAAGATTTATACCTGTAACATTAACATCCCGTGCACTATTACCAGTATTATTCATAAGAATAGGATGGTTATTTGCAGGAACATCAATACTATCTACACTTAATCCTGTCCAATTCAAATTATTTGGACTCATTACAAAACCTGTTAATAAATTATATTTAAATGTTTGAGAAGTGTTTGTTGCTAAAGCACCATTAATATCTTTTATTGAAGCATTTATCGACCAATTTCCCGGAATATCAAAATACCACATATCAACATTACAAGAAACATTCAATGTAAAATCACCAATATTTCCTAAACTAACACAAGATAAATTAGACCTAGTTTCACCAGACCTATTAACTACAAGACTAGCTGAAGAAACATTTATATTTTCCCATCCATCAGAATCATTTACTAAAAAAGTAAAATTTACAGTAGTAGAAGAAGAAGGAAAACCATTGATATCTCCAACATCTTCAACATAATAAATAGTCGGAGCTGTATTTCCTAGCTCAACATTAGCACCAGTAGTTTGAGAAGTTGCTTTTCCTGTAATCCAATCAAACATTCCAGCAGAAACTAATCCAATTAAACATAAAGTTAAGATTGAAAACACTAAAATTTTTTTTGTCACCATTTTATAATTTTTTGTAGTTGTATTCCTTTATAAAGTTTTCCATAATTTTAAGATAATTTTTCCTTAGCTCTTGAATATAGAGTCCAAATAATTCTTGAATCTCTTTCAAGCATCTCCCCTATTTCTGAATTTTTATATCCCTGTTGTCTTAAATAATATACTATAGATTCCAACACACTTAATTTTCTATTAGAGAAAATTTCTAAAGGAACTACAAATGAATCTTTTTTCTCTTTAAGTTTTCTTGGTAATTTTTTAATAGCATTCTTATAATTTAATGAAATTGTTCTAGGATCTCTATTAATTAATTTAGATATTTCAGAAAACCTCATTTTTTTATTCTCTTTCAAATATTTAGTCAAACTTTCTGAAGGTCCTAATTCTCCTTGGAAAATTGAAACAGGAATATTTTCTTCAGTAATCTCTTCTTTTTCTTCTTGCTTTTGTTCTTTTGGAAAGTCAATTAATTTATTAATTAAATCTCCTACAACTCCTTCTGCTTTAAGTTCTTTAGCTAATTTATCTAAATCTCTAGAAATATATTTTTTCTTTTTCTTTCTTTTTCCAGCAGGAACTAAAACAGCAAGTAATATTGAAATCTCCCATGCTCCATAAATTGAAGAAGAATAATTTTGAGAAGTTAAACCAGAATTAATACTTTCCAAACAAAAATATAATTCTTCTTGTCCTGAAGTTTCATTTTTATAATTTAAAGAATTATTTCCTGTTCCTAAATAAGAACTAGTGACATTTACAAAAGTGTTGTTTAT